>NZ_JBHUWH010000451.1:0-6207 GCF_042670125.1 Kitasatospora sp. NPDC057198
GCGCATCTGCTTCTGGTTCTGTCACGGACACGCAGCAGCACGAACCTCCGATGGGCTCCGGCCACCAGCAGCACGGACTCGCCGTTCCCCGAGCCCCTGGCGGTGCTCTCCCGAGTCCCTGACGGTGCTATCTCGCTGAACCGCCCCGCCCGCGCCGTCTTGAGCGGGACGGGGCGCGGGCGGGGCGGGGTCGGTGGGGTTCAGACGGCGGCGACGGCGGCCAGGTGGTCGGGCATCTCGCCGCCGCTGTCCAGGAAGTGGGTGAGCGGCAGCGTCGCCGCGCCGAGCGTCACCGCGTCCGGCCCGAGGTCGGAGAGGGTGATGGTGGTGCGGGAGCGGGGGTAGGCGAGGGCGTAGCGGGTCGCGGCCTCGCCGATCGCGGGGAGCAGCCGGGGGCCGAGCAGCAGTCCGGCCCAGCCGCCGATGACGATCCGTTCGGGGTTGAACAGGTTGACCAGGTCGGCGATGGAGGCGCCGAGCAGTTCGGCGGCCTCGTCGAGCAGGGCGACGGCGTCGGGCTGGCCCTCCTCGGCGGCGTGCAGCAGCGCGGCCAGGCCGGCCTTCTCGCTGGTGCCGGGCACGGTGCCGTCCCAGCGTTCGACCAGGGCCTCGGCGCCGACGTACGCCTCCAGGCAGCCGCGCGAGCCGCATCGGCAGGGGCGGCCGCCGACGTGCACCTTGGTGTGGCCCCACTCGCCGGCCGAGCTGGTGGCGCCGCGGAAGCGGACGCCGTCGGCGATGACGCAGGCGCCGACGCCGGAGCCGAACAGGGCGACCACGGCGTGCCGGCTGCCGCGCCCGGCGCCGAACCACATCTCGGCCTGGCCGAGGGTCTTGGCGCCGTTGTCGACGTACAGCGGCAGCGGGGTGTGCTCGCGCAGCATCCGGCCGAACGGGACGGCGTCCCAGCCGAAGGTCTGGCCGTGCACGACGGTGTCGGCGCCGGGGTCGGCGCCGGTGCCCTGCTCGACGATGCCGGGGACTCCTATCCCGATACCGAGCACGTTCTCGGCGGGGACGCCGGCGGCGGCGAGCACCTGGTCGAGGCCGCTGGCGATCATCCGGACGACCCGCTCGGGGTCGTGCGCGGCGAGCAGCGGCTGGTCGGCGGAGGCGAGTTCGGTCAGCGCGAGGTCGAACAGGGTGACCCTGACCTGCGTCTCGCCGATGTCGATGCCGACCAGGTGGGCCTGGCCGGGGGTGACCCGGAGCAGGATGCGGGGGCGGCCGCCGTCGGACTCCACGGAGCCGCACTCCTCGATCAGGCCGTCGGCGAGCAGTTCGCCCGTCACGTTGCTGACCGATCCGGCGCTCAGTCCGGTGGCGGTGCCCAGCTCCTGGCGGCTCAGCGGACCGTGGAAGTACAGGTGCCGCAGTAGCGTGGAACGGCTGCTCCGGCGCAGGTCGCGGACGGTCTGCTTGCCTCGCGGTGTCATCGGTGTCCCTTCTTCGTTGCAGAATCTACGCCGTCGCGCCTCTTGACGTCTACTTTTCTCAGACGTTAAATCTCGGCGTGAAGTAAGCAGTTTCCACTGCCTCTTCACCCCCACGAGACGACAGCCCGAGAGGGGCTCCTCCCATGCGCACCCACCGGATCTCCGCCGCCCTCGCCCTGACCGCCGCGATCGTCCTGACCGCCTCCGCCTGTGGCGGCGGCGACAGCGGCGGCGGCAGCAACTCCAGCCCGAAGACCCTCACCTACTGGGCCTCCAACCAGGGCAGCAGCCTGGAGAACGACAAGGCCGTGCTGGAGCCCGAGCTCAAGAAGTTCGAGCAGCAGACCGGCATCAAGGTCAACCTCGAGGTCATCCCCTGGTCCGACCTGCTGAACAGAATCCTGGCCGCCACCGCGTCCGGCCAGGGCCCGGACGTGCTGAACATCGGCAACACCTGGTCCGCCTCCCTCCAGGCCACCGGTGCGCTGCTCCCGTTCGACCAGGCCACCTTCGACAAGATCGGCGGCAAGGACCGCTTCCTGGAGTCGACCATCGCCTCGGCCGGCGCCAAGGGCAAGGACCCGGCGGCCGTCCCGCTGTACTCGATGGCCTACGGCCTGTACTACAACAAGAAGCTGTTCCAGGCGGCCGGGATCGCCAACCCGCCCGCCACCTGGGAGGAGCTCGTCGAGGACGGCAAGAAGCTGACCCACGACGACAAGTACGGCATCGCGATCGAGGGCGGCAACGTCTCGGAGAACGTGCACAACGTCTTCACCCTCGGCATGCAGCACGGCACCGGCTTCTTCGACGCCTCGGGCAAGCCGGCCTTCGACAGCGCGGAGTCCGTCGCCGCGGTCAAGCAGTACGTGGACTTCATCGCCAACGACAAGATCGCCGCCCCCGGCAACGCCGAGTACGCGGCCAACCAGTCGGTGACCGACTTCGCCAGCGGCAAGGCCGCGATGCTGATGTGGCAGTCCGCGGGCGCCAACCTCAAGTCGCACGGCATGAACCCGGACGACTACGGCGTCGTCCCGGTCCCGGCCCCGGCCGGCGCCACCGGCGACAAGGCCACCACCTCCATGGTGGCCGGCATCAACATGGCGGTCTTCAAGAACACCAAGAACCTCGACGGCGCCCTGAACTTCGTGAAGTTCATGACCAGCGACGAGGAGCAGAAGACCCTCAACGGCACCTACGGCTCGCTGCCGCCGGTCAAGGCCGCGCAGTCCGACGCCGCGTTCTCCACCCCGGAGCTGCAGACCCTCGCGGGCGTCCTGCAGAAGAGCGCCGCGCCGCTCCCGCAGGTCCCGTCCGAGAGCCAGTTCGAGACGCTGATCGGCACCGCGGTCAAGAACCTGCTGGCGTCCGCCGCCGCGGGCAAGCCGATCACCGAGGCCACGGTCAAGGACGAGCTGTCCAAGGCCCAGCAGCAGATGCCGGCGAGCTGACGAACGTGTCCGAGAAAGTGATCGACCGCAAGGCCGTCGGCAACGGCAAGGAGGCCGCCCCGAAGGGGGCGGCCCCCGCCCGCCGGCGCATCCGTGAGAAGTTCGGGCGCAGCGCACTGCCCTACCTGCTGCTGCTCCCGGCCCTGCTGGCCGAGCTGCTGATCCACCTGGTGCCGATGGTCACCGGCATCGTGATGGCCTTCAAGCAGCTCACCCAGTTCTTCATCCGCGACTGGGGCTCGGCGCCCTGGTCCGGCTTCGACAACTTCAAGGTGGCGCTGGACTTCAACGCCCCGGTCGGCAAGGCGCTGCTGCACTCGTTCTGGGTGACCTGCATGTTCACCGTGCTGTCGGTGGGCCTGTCCTGGCTGATCGGCGTCACCGCCTCGATCTTCACCCAGGACGCGTTCCGCGGCCGCGGCCTGCTGCGGGCGGCGTTCATGCTCCCGTACGCGCTGCCGGTGTTCGCCGCCGTGATCACCTGGTCGTTCATGTTCCAGCGGGACACCGGCCTGATCAACCACGTGCTGCACGACCAGCTGCACCTGACCAGCGACAAGCCGTTCTGGCTGATCGGCGACAACAGCTTCTGGGCGCTGCTGACCGTCTCGGTCTGGAAGTCCTGGCCGTTCGCCTTCCTCACCCTCACCGCGGGCCTGCAGAACATCCCGCGCGAGCTGTACGAGGCCGCCTCGCTGGACGGCGCCGGCGTGTGGCAGCAGATCCGCCGGATCACCCTGCCCTCGCTGCGCCCGGTCAACCTGGTGCTGGTGCTGGTGCTGTTCCTGTGGACGTTCAACGACTTCAACACGCCGTTCGTGCTGTTCGGCAAGTCCGCCCCGCAGGCCGCGGACCTGATCTCGATCCACATCTACCAGTCCTCCTTCATCACCTGGAACTTCGGCCAGGGCTCCGCGATGTCGGTCCTGCTGCTGCTGTTCCTGCTCCTGGTGACCGCGGTCTACCTGCTCGCCACCAACCGCCGTCGGGAGGACGCAGAATGATCAACCCGCCCGCCTCCTACCGCTGGCTGCGCCGCGTCGTGCTGCTGGTGCTGGCCGTCTTCACGCTGACCCCGGTCGCGGTGATGCTGAGCTCCTCGCTCAAGCCGCTCCAGGACGTCCAGGGCCCGTGGCGCTGGCTGCCCAGCCACCTGACCTTCCGGCCGTACATCGACATCTGGAAGACCGTCCCGCTCGCGAAGTACTTCACCAACTCGCTGATCGTCGCGGGCTCGGCCACCGCCCTGTCCGTGCTGATCGCGCTGCTGGCCGGCTACGCGGTGAGCCGCTACCGGTTCCGCGGCAAGAAGATCTTCACGATCACCGTGCTGTCCACCCAGATGTTCCCCGGCATCCTGTTCCTGCTGCCGCTGTTCCTGATCTTCGTCAACATCGGCAACTCGACCGGCATCGCGCTCTACGGCAGCCGCGGCGGCCTGATCCTCACCTACCTGACCTTCTCGCTGCCGTTCTCCATCTGGATGCTGGCCGGGTACCTGGACTCCATCCCGCGCGACCTCGACGAGGCCGCCGCCGTCGACGGCTGCGGGCCGATCCGCACCCTGGTGCAGATCATCGTCCCGGCCGCCCTGCCCGGCATCATCGCGGTCGCCGTGTACGCCTTCATGACCGCCTGGGGCGAGGTGCTGTTCGCCTCCGTCATGACCAACGACCAGACCCGCACGCTGGCCGTCGGGCTCCAGGGGTACGCCACGCAGACCGACGTCTACTGGAACCAGGTGATGGCCGCCTCGCTGGTCGTCAGCCTCCCCGTGGTCGCCGGATTCCTGCTGCTGCAGCGCTACCTGGTGGCCGGTCTGACCGCCGGTGCCGTCAAGTGAGGCACCGTCAGGGTGCCGTCAACTGACGCCCCGGTAGGACCGCCGCCCCCACACCCTCGAAAGGACCACCCGTGAACCACCTCGACGCGCTGCCGGCCAACTTCCGCTGGGGCGCCGCCACCGCCGCCTACCAGATCGAGGGCGCCGCGAGCACCGACGGCCGCGCGCCGTCGATCTGGGACACCTTCTCGCACACCCCCGGGAAGATCGACAACAACGACAACGGCGACGTGGCCTGCGACCACTACCACCGCTGGCCGCAGGACCTCGACCTCGCCAAGAACCTCGGCCTGGACGCCTACCGCTTCTCCATCGCCTGGCCCCGCGTGGTGCCGCTCGCCGACGGCAAGGTCAACGCGGCCGGCCTCGACTTCTACGACCGCCTGGTCGACGGCATGCTGGAGCGCGGCCTCACCCCGTTCCCCACCCTCTACCACTGGGACCTCCCGCAGGCCCAGCAGGACCGCGGCGGCTGGCCCGAGCGCTCCACCGCCGAGCGCTTCGCCGAGTACGCGGCCGTCGTCGCCGAGCGCCTCGGCGACCGCGTCCGCGACTGGTGCACCCTCAACGAGCCGCTCTGCTCCTCCTGGATCGGCCACCTCGAGGGCAAGATGGCCCCCGGCGTCACCGACCTGACCGCCGCCGTCCGCACCTCCTACCACCTGCACCTCGGCCACGGCCTCGCCGTCCAGGCGCTGCGCGCCGCCGTCCCCGGCGCCCGGATCGGCATCGTCAACAACCTCTCCACCATCGAGCCCGCCACGCAGTCCGACGCCGACATCGCGGCCGCCCTGCGTGCCGACGGCCACATCAACCGCTGGTGGCTCGACCCGGTCCTCGGCCGCGGCTACCCGCAGGACATGCTCGACCTGTACGGCGTCGAACTCCCGGTCCGGGAGGGCGACATGGAGCTGATCTCGGCCCCGCTCGACTGGGTCGGCCTCAACTACTACTTCCGCCAGATCGTCGAGGACGACCCGACCGGCGCCGTCCCGAACTTCCGCCAGGTCCCCGGCCCCAACCCCGAGCACACCGCCATGGACTGGGAGGTGCACGCCCCCGGCATCGAGGAGCTCCTGCTGCGCCTCACCGAGGACTACGGCGTCCGCGAGATCTACGTCACCGAGAACGGCTCCGCCTACCGGGACACCGTCACCTCCGACGGCCGCGTCGACGACCCCGAGCGCACCGCCTACCTGGAGGCCCACCTCGCCGCCTGCGCCCGCGCCGTCGCCAAGGGCGCCCCGCTGGCCGGCTACTTCGCCTGGTCCCTGCTCGACAACTTCGAGTGGGCGTACGGCTACGACAAGCGCTTCGGCCTCGTCCACGTCGACTACGACACCCAGGTCCGCACCCTCAAGTCCAGCGGCGAACGCTACGCCCAGCTCATCGCCGCCCACCGCGCCCGCGCCTGACGGCCATTTTGACGGGGGAGCACAGCGGGGCCCCGGGAGCGTCCGACGCGCCCCGGGGC
>NZ_JBHUWH010000452.1:0-6178 GCF_042670125.1 Kitasatospora sp. NPDC057198
GCCCTGATCCGTCGGCGCCGCAGCAGGCGGCGGATCTTGCGGGAGGAGTACGCCTTGTCGGCCACGACCCGCTCGGGCCTGGTCCTCGGCCGCCCGGCCCCGACACGCGGGACACGGATGCCGTCGAGGACCGCGGGCGGCATCGTGCAGTCGGCCGTGTTGCCCGTGCTCAGCACGATCGACAGCGGCAGGCCCCGGCCGTCGACTCCCAGGTGGATCTTGGTCGTCAGTCCGCCCCGGAACCTGCCGAGCGCCTCACGGCACGCAACTGCTGCCGAATCATCCGATTCATCCTCGGGCCGATCCCCTTTCTGCGCGCCCCGGCCGCGTGCCGGTGGGCCCGCGCGGCCGTGGAGTCGATCGACACCGTCCACCGCACGGCCCCCACCGCGTCGCTGCGGACCTGGACCTCCCGCAGGAGCGCGGCCCAGGTCCCGTCCTTCTCCCACCGGACGAAGCGCCGGTAGACGGTCTGCCACGGACCGTAGCGTTCGGGCAGATCACGCCACGGGGCACCCGGCACCGTCCCGCTGCGGCAGCAACGGCTCAATCCCAGCCCACGCAGCATCCGTTGTCTCTCCACGACCCACCACAAGATCAATTATGAGAAACGGCCTAGCCTGCTGAACAACAGGCAGTATCCGTCGCCGAGACCGGTCGATCCGAGCGTCGATCCGAGGACGAACGCGTCCGGCCGAACACAGGAGACTTCCATGGCCAAGGGCTACTGGGTCAGTGTCTACCCCGCCATCTCCGCCCCCGAGAGGCTGACCGCCTACAACGAGCTGGCCGGCCCGGCCGTCCGGGCCGCGGGCGGGCGCCTGCTGTCCCGTGACGGCCGAGTCGTCGCCCACGAGGCCGGAATCACGCAACGCGTCGTCCTGATCGAGTTCGACACCTTCGAACAGGCCGTCGCGGCATACGAGAGCCAGGCGTACCGGGAAGCGCTGGCGGCCCTCCCCGACGGCTTCGAACGCGACTTCCGCATCATCGAAGGCATCGACTGACCGGTAGGCCCAACCAGCGCTGAACACCCGTCACCCACAACACGCCCGCACACCTTCCACCGCAACGTCGAGGACGTCGTCGGCAGCGACCACCTCCCGCACCACCCCCACCGGAACCGGGCCGGACCGCTCGCCCAGGACGACGGCCACCTCGCGGGTACCGACAGCGCCGAACGCACCTACCTGGGCACCACCGCCTTCGCCAACACCGCCCTCGAGGTGACGGCCCTTCAGACCGGCGCCACCACCAGCAGCATGATCCGCGAACCCTCGGGCACCCTCACCGGTATGACCCGCAACGGCGCCGCCTACCCCTACTTCACCGACGCCCAGGGCTCGGTGACCACCGTGGTCGACAACGCCGGCCAGCAGGTCGACGCCTACACCTACACCCCCTACCGCACCGCCCGCACCACCACCGAAACCGTCCCCCAGCCCTGGCGCTACACCGGCGGCGACCCCGTCAACCACACCGACCCCAACGGCACGTTCAGCTTCGCCGACATCGCGGGCGGCGTGGTGGGAACGGTAGTCGGAGGGGCGGCCGCGGTCGGAGTGTTCACCGCATGCGGCGCCACCGCCGGTGTCGCGTGCCTGGGAGCAGCTGCCGTTGCTGGCGGACTGTGGGGAACGCTTGGAGGAGCCACTGGCTCCCTGTTGGCGGGAGGCAGCCAGGATGAAGTGGCGAACGGTGCCCGCGGCGGCCTCATCGGAGGCATCACCAGCGGCGCGATCGGTGTCCTCTTCTAAAGAAATGCAGAGGAAATCACGTGGATGACGAAAAGCTCCGCAGGGGAGTGAGAATCCGAACGGTCCTGTGCTACACCGTCTTCCTGTCCATCATCGGCGCCATAGCTGCCGCTACGGGTGTCTTCCACAGCGCCATCTGGCAGGGAGCGATCGTGTTCGGGGTGGCTGGTCTGATACTGGGATTGATCGCTCCGGCGGTAGCCCGGTCCGCTCGAAGCGGTAAGTGAATGACATCACGCCATCGCCGCGGCCCGTCTCTGTCACCCTTGCGGGGCGGCGCCAATTTCCCCGCAAGGGTGACAGCGGATTCGCTCGGATCGAAAGCCGTCACCTCTGTGGCGGGTGCGGGAAGTAGGCCCGGAAACAGCGACGGGTTCGGACGGTTCCACATGAAGCGAGAAACGCTCGGAGTGGTGTGGGACCACGGCCTTGAATCGTCGCCCCCTCGGGCACCCTCACCGGTATGACCCGCAACGGCGCCGCCCACCACTACCTCACCGACGCCCAGGACTCGATGACCACCGTGGTCGACAACACCGGCCAGCAGGTCAACGCCTACACCGGCGGCGACCCCGTCAACCACACCGACCCCAACGGCCTTTGGTCGATCGGGGACACGATAAACACCGTCCTGTCCGGAGTCGGCCTGGTCGCGGCAATCCCGACCGGGGGAGCTTCGCTGACTCTGTTGGGCGCTGTCGGCCCGGCGGCGGCACAAACGGCACTGGTGTGGTCGGTGGCCTGCGGGTTCTCGGAGAATTGCTGACGACGCGAAGGAGGAAAATGAATCAGAGCAACGCGGCCAGGCGCTACGTGCCCATCGTCGTAATAGCCTTGGTGGCTGCCGTGGCAGTAAGCATCATCGCAGGAAGTTCCAACCCTACCCTCCGAGTGGCAGCTATGATCGTTGGAGGAGTGATAGCAGCAGGTCTGATCATCTACAAGGTGCGGGGAATTCGCGGAAATTGACCCAGAACCCCCGGGAAGCTTCCGCTGGAACCCTTTAGTACTCCAGCTGTAGATCGTGATCTTCATGGGTTGATTGTCGTTGGTGGTGACCGGTGCGGGCTCGTGCTTGGTGTCGGCGCCGCCATGCGGACCAGTGCAGTCGGTGAGCGAGGTCGCGGTGTGGCCGGACGAACAGAGCCGCGAACAGCCGTTGGATCTCGTTGCAGGTCAGCGGGACGAGTTCGGCCGCCGCGACGTTCGCGGCACGTTCGATGGCCGCAGTGATTGCGAGGAAGGCGTGCGCGAGCATCGCCAGGGTGGTCCAGCGGTGCCAGGAGATCCAACGGCGAACCTGGTGCTCGTCCAGGCCGGCCAGACCCTTGGCAGCCTGGAAGGTCTCTTCCACCGTCCAGCGCCGTCCCGCCACCATGACCAAGGTGCTCAGCGGGACCGGGCGGGGCGAGTAGCAGCGGTAGAAAGCGAGTTCACCAGTGCGGCGGTTGCGCCGGACGAGCAACCACCGGTGGCCGGGGCTTTCCTGCGAACCGGCCATGTCGACTTGGGCCCAGTCGTAGAAGCGGTGCCCTTTGGCCCCGGCTCCCGCCGACAGCCGCTGCCATGCCTGTTTCGGCAGGCCACAGGCCAGAACACCGGCTCGGAAGATGCCCGCGCCGGTGGCAATCGGCCGCTTCCGCGAGACGGCGAGGACGTAGCCGATCTGACGCCACCCCAGCTCGGCGCTCAGATGTGGGTCGCCGCCGTAGACCTCGTCGCCGGTGACCCAGATGGCCGGGACCCCGGCGTCCAGGGCCTGGGTGATCATCTCGGTGGCGAGAGCAGGTTTGGTGGCGAACCTCAGGTCGTCGGGGATACCGACCACGCGGCACCGGTCGGGGTCCTGCGTCCACGAGCGCGGGATGTAGAGGCGCCGGTCAATGGCGGCGTGCACGGCCTCTGCCGCGTAGACGAGGTAGACGGCCACCTGGGAGTTCTCGATTCGGCCCGCGGTGCCGGTGTACTGGCGTTGCACGCCGACCGTCCTGGTGCCCTTCTTCAGATCGCCCGTCTCGTCCACGACCAGGATCGCGTTCTCGTCACCGAGGTTGTCGACCACGAAGCCTCGCAGGTCGTCACGGACTTGGTCCGCGTCCCAGGAAGCGCGGCTGAGTAGGTGCTGCATGCCTGCCGGACTCGCGTCACCGGCATGCTCGGCGATCGTCCAGCAGTTCTTCCTCGGCAGGTCCGCGAGCAGGCCCAGGACGAACGCTCGCGCCCGGCGGCGTGGTTCCACGCGGGCGAACCGGCCCGCCACCAGCGCCATCAGGCCCTCGAATATCGGCTGCCACCGGGCAGGGTCTACGCTGTTGCCCACGGCCACCGCTGATCTTCGTTTGTCCACACAACTGACGATGATCAATGGTGGCCGTCTCCGTCCCGGCCGGGCCGGCCTGGAGAAGCAGAAGGATCCATGTGGGCACGGGCGGGCGGAAAACTCGCCAACGGTGACGGGCGGGGAGCGGACTTGATGCATGACACCGGGCAGGCCGCCGTTGCGCTGGCAGTAGCGCTTCGACAGGCCCACTTCGGGCTGAAGAGACTGGCGCGCACCTGGGAGGAGGACGCTCTGGTCGGCTTGGTACGCAGACGCGAGTCGCTGGGTCCGGCCTGGCAGTACTCGGACCGGCCGGATGAGGCTTCCTACACCGATGGCCAGTTGATCGAGCTGGCGAGCGACCTGACGGTGGTCGTCCAACTGTCCATCAGCTTCAGCGCCACCGGCACGGACATGCTGGCTGCGGTCTCCGTCGAAGATGACGGCGGGAACGTCGCGGAACTGCTGTCCACCGGGCCCGAGGAGTTCCCCTTGAGCGCCGAGGATCTGGTCACCGAGATCGGGAAGTGCTTGGACCGCATGGAGCGACTGAACCTCTCGGGCGTGATCCGCTGACCCAACAATCACGTGACGGGTAACCCGCGCCGCGACCCCGTGACGTGATCACGATCTACAGCCGGAGTATTAGCCTCGATTGCCGACCAGGCGGCCCCGCCCAGGTCAACCAGCGCCTGCGCTCGCTGGTCAACCAGCGCTTGGCCCAGCAGGACTCCCACGCCCACGCAGCGCACGCCCCGGCCACCGCCTCGTCGGCCGCGCCCGCGACAGGGGCGCAGGCGCCGGCCGCGACGGTGAGCGTGCCGCGCGACCCGCGGCTGCGCGGCCTGCCCCGGGACATGGACGTCAGCATCCCGCTCGAGGAGCGGACCTTCGGCTACAACTGGCAGCCGGCCGAGTGGACGGTGCAACCCGACGTCCTGAACGCCCTCGGCGAGGGCTACCAGGTCGGCTGGGTCGAGCGCGGCCTGGACGGCGGCGACGACTGGGTGGCCGTCCGGACGACGAAGTTCTCGTCGTCAGTGCTGAGCAGGCGGGGACGGCCTCCCGCCCACCAAGGGTCCAGGCAGGCCGGGCCGGTCTCGTCGAACCGGTGGATCACGTCCCGCACCGTGCCCTCGTCGGCCTGCACCGGCCGGGCAATCACCGGGACCCGGTTGCCGCCGGCCGAGGCCGGCACCATCATCGCCCGCCGATACCGCACCGAGCTGGCACTGCCCCGACGCACGATCCTCTGTGACCCCTCTGCAACCGCTGCCCCTCCTGGTCCGTGAGCCTGCGGACCCTGACCGGTTCTGCCATCGCGCCCCTCCCGAGCCGAACGTCTCGCGACGTCCGACCGGCCCCGGACCCGCCCACGCCGACCCGGCGAACCTGTGCGGTCAGAGCACCAGGCGTCCCACTGCGGCGGGACCGGTTCCCGATGGCCGTCCGGTTTCGGCCAATCGACACCACCGGCCGTCCGACGGCCGTCTGACGGTGTGTCACTTCCGCCCCAGGCGGCACTCCGGACCCGGCCGCCACTTGACCGGTTCGGGCCAATTCGTACACCGCTGATCTTCACGGCGGGTAGCGGCCTGATGTCGATCACCAGTGCGGACGGCCCTCCTCGGAATTCCGTCGATCGCCTATGTTCTGTTCGTTGCCGGACCAATTCCGGCTCCACGGAGGGGAAAGACATGAGCATCATCAAGCGCGCGGCCGCCGTTGCCGCTTCCACCGCCATTCTGGCCGGCGGAATGGTCGCCGTCGCGGGCACCGCCAGTGCCGAGACCAGCTCCAACGGCGCCGGGCTCGTCATCACCAGCCGCGACGGCGGCTACGACGCCTACTACGCCCCGGGGTCCACCACCCGGCCGGGCGTCCGGTTCCACCTGCTGTGCCGCGACAACACCCACTACTACGACCAGGGGCTCTTCGACGCGCAGGCCGGCAAGGAGTACAGCTACTTCTTCAACGTGGGCCACGGCAAGGGCTGCAAGCTGCAGTTGGAGAACGCCTGGGGCGGCGTCATCGCGCAGACCGGGTACGTCGCCTGACACCGGCCCGACCGAGGGGCCGCGCCACCGGAACAGCAGTGGCG
>NZ_JBHUWH010000453.1:0-6171 GCF_042670125.1 Kitasatospora sp. NPDC057198
GCGGCGGACCGGGCCACGAACCCCCTCACCCCCCAAGGCACTTAGGAGCCGCCATGGCCTCCCCTCCCCCGCCGCCCCGCGCCGCCCTGCGGCGCCGCGGCTCGCTCGCGCCGTACGGCTTCCTCGGCCCGGCGACCCTGCTGTTCACGCTGTTCTTCGCGCTGCCGATCGGCTTCGCGGTGTACCTGAGCCTGCGCGCCGTGAAGGTGAAGGGCCTGGGCCTGGGCTCGCACGCCCGCACCGAGGTGTGGGCGGGGCTGTCCAACTACACCTCGGCGCTGGCGGATTCGGAGCTGCTGTCGGGTTCGGGCCGGGTGCTGCTGTACGGGGCGCTGCTGGTGCCGACGATGCTGGGCGCGGCGCTGTTCTTCGCGCTGCTGCTGGACGTGCCGCGGGTGCGGTTCGGGGCGTTCTCCCGGCTGGTGATCTTCCTGCCGTACGCGGTGCCGGGCATCGTGGCGTCCACCCTGTGGGGGTTCCTGTACCTGCCGCAGGTCAGTCCGGGCTACTACCTGCTGACCCGGGCGGGGATGAGCGGCCCGGACCTGCTGCACGGCGACGGGCTGTACCTGGCGATGGCGAACATCGCGGTGTGGGGCGGCACCGGCTTCAACATGATCGTGATCTACACCTCGCTGCGGGCGCTGCCGGCCGAGCTGTACGAGGCGGCCCGGCTGGACGGCTGCTCGGAGCTGCAGATCGCGCTGCGGGTCAAGATCCCGCTGGTGGCGCCGTCGCTGGTGCTGACCTTCTTCTTCTCGATGATCGCCACGCTCCAGGTGTTCGCCGAGCCGATGACGCTCAAGCCGCTGACGAACTCGATGAGTTCGACCTGGTCGCCGCTGATGAAGGTGTACCGGGACGCCTTCGTCCAGGGCAACATCTACTCGGCGGCGGCCACCTCCGTGGTGATCGCGGCGGCCACCCTGCTGCTCTCCTTCGGGTTCCTGAAGCTGGTCAACAAGCGTGCCAACGGAGGCAGTTGAGATGAGTACCACCACCGCTGCGGCCCCCCGCCGGACCGCCCCCGCGCTGCCCCCGAAGCCGTCCGCCCCACGCCGCACCGCCTGGACGCCGACCCTGCTCCTGCTGCTGGGCGCGGTGTACTGCCTGGTGCCGGTGGTCTGGGTGGTGACGGCGGCGACCAAGAGCCGCGAGGAGCTGTTCACCACCTTCACCTACGCGCCCGGCACCGGCTTCTGGGGCAACCTGGTCGAGCTGTCCTCGTACCGGGGCGGCGTGTACTGGCAGTGGATGGCCAACTCGGCGCTGTACGCGGGCGCGGGCGCGCTGCTGTCGGCGTCGGTGTCCGGCGTGACGGGCTACGCGCTGGCCAAGTACCGCTTCCGGGGCCGTTCGACGGTGTTCAACGTGCTGCTGGCGGGCGTGCTGATGCCGCCGATCACGCTGGCGGTGCCGCAGTACCTGCTGATGTCGAAGGCGGGCCTGGCGGACAGCTACTGGTCGGTGCTGCTGCCCAGCATCCTGTCCCCGTACGGCATCTACCTGTCGCGGATCTACGCCGAGGCGGCGATCCCGGACGAGGTGGTGGAGGCGGCCCGGGTGGACGGGGCGCGGGAGTGGCGGCTGTTCCGGAGCGTGGCGCTGCCGATGATGGTGCCGGGGCTGGTGACGGTGTTCCTGTTCCAGTTCGTGGCGATCTGGAACAACTTCCTGCTGCCGTACATCATGCTCGGCGACGACCACAAGTTCCCGGTGACGGTGGGCCTGTACTCGCTGCTCCAGCAGGGCGCCAACGAGCCGGCCATGTACACCCTGGTGATCACCGGCGCGCTGCTGTCGGTCCTGCCGCTGATCGCGCTGTTCCTGGGCATGCAGCGGTACTGGCGGGTCGACCTGCTGTCCGGCGCCGTGAAGTCCTGACGGGCCGCCAGTACAGTGACCCCGACACCTCGATCTGCAACAAGGACCTGCATCCCGATGACGGAACCAGTGCCCCGCGGCCGGGCGGCCGGACGGCCGAAGCGCCCGCCGACCATCCACGACGTGGCCGCGGTGGCGGGCGTCTCGCGGGGCACGGTGTCCCGGGTGCTGCAGGGCGGGCACAACGTCAGCCCGGCCTCGCAGCAGGCGGTGGAGGCGGCGATCGCCCAGCTCGGGTACGTGGTGAACCGGGCGGCCCGCAGCCTGGTCACCCAGCGCTCCGGCTCGGTGGCGTTCCTGCTGACCGAGCCGCAGGAGCGGTTCTTCGAGGACCCGAACTTCACCACCCTGCTGCGCGGCTGCACGGCGGCGCTGGCCGAGCACGACATCCCGCTGCTGCTGATGACGGCGGGCGACGACGCGGAGCGCCGCCGGGTCACCCGCTACCTGGCGGCGGGCCACGTGGACGGGGTGCTGCTGGTCTCCTCGCACCGCGGCAACCCGATGATCGAGCACCTGCGCGAGGCGGACATCCCGATGGTGTGCTGCGGCCGCCCGCTGGGCCAGCGCGGCCGGGTGCCGTACGTGGCGGCGGACGACCGCGAGGGCGCCAAGGACCTGGTGCGCCACCTGCTGGAGTCGGGCCGCAGCAGGGTCGCCACCATCGCCGGCCCGCAGGACACCCCGGGCGGTGTGGAGCGGCTGTCCGGCTACCGCGAGGTGCTGGCCGAGTACGGGCTGCCGGTCGACGAGCGGCTGGTCGCGCAGGGCGACTACAGCCGCTCCGGCGGCGAGGCCGCGATGTGCGAACTGCTGGAGCGCGTACCGGAGTTGGACGCGGTGTTCGTGGCCTCCGACCTGATGGCGGACGGCGCACTGTCGGCCCTGGAGCACGCCGGGCGCAGCGTCCCGCGGGACGTCGCGGTGGGCGGTTTCGACGATTCGCCGGTGGCGCTGTCCACCCGTCCGCCGCTGACCACGATAAGGCAGCCGTGGGACCGGATCTCCGCCGAGATGGTCCGCCTGCTGCTGGACCGGATCGCGGGCGAGGAGGCGCCGACGGTGATCCTGCCGACCGAGCTGGTGGTGCGCCGCTCGACCTGAGTGGCGCGGATGCGGATGCGGATGCGGACCTGGGTCCGGGCCCGGGTCCGTGTCCGTGGCCGTGTCCGCAGGAGTGGGGAACGCGTCCGTGCCGGTCCTGGCCGCCGCCGCGCGGCCGCTGCCAGGCTGGTGGCGCACCGTCCACCACCCGCCGAGAGGGGTCCTTGATGAGGATCGCCGTCCTGCTCTACCCGGACTTCACCGCCCTGGACGCCGTCGGCCCGTACGAGGTGCTGGCCCGGATGCCCGGCGCCGAGGTGGTGTTCGTCGCGCGGCGGCGCGGCCCGGTCCGCAGCGACCTGGGCAGTCTGGCGCTGACGGCGGACGCCGCGCTGGACGAGGTCGGCGCGGCCGACCTGCTGCTGGTGCCGGGCGGTCCGGGCTCGACCCGGCAGCACGAGGACCCGGCCGTCCTGGAGTGGCTGCGCGCGGTGGACGCGGGCAGCACCTGGACGGCCTCGGTGTGCTCGGGGTCGATCCTGCTGGCGGCGGCCGGGCTGCTCACCGGGCGGCGGGCCACCACGCACTGGTTCGGCCCGGAGGGGCTGGCCGCGTTCGGGGCGGTGCCGACCGACGAGCGGGTGGTCTTCGACGGCAAGTACGCGACGGCGGCCGGGGTGTCGGCCGGCATCGACCTGGCCCTGCACCTGGCGGGGCGGATCCACGGCGACGCGGTGGCCCAGTCGATCCAGCTGGTCACCGAGTACGACCCGCGGCCGCCGTACGACGCGGGCTCGGTGGCCACCGCCCCGCCCGCCGTGGTGGCGGCGCTGCGCGCGAACGGCCTGGTCGTCCGCGCCTGACCGCCCGCGCCCGGGAGCACCGGGGAGCACCCGAGAGCACTGGGCGACGGCCGGGCCACGGCCGGGAGCGCCTACAGCCGCGGCGGCAGGTCGAACAGGCCCAGCACGGCGGGGTCGGTGTAGACGGTGTTGCGGGTGACCAGCCCGTCGGCGACGTCCAGCAGTTGGACGCTGTGCAGCCGGCGCCCGGCGCCGTCGGGGGCGTACGCGGCGAACGCGGCCTGGCCGTTGGCGCCGACGGGGCGGGTGCGCCAGCCGGGGCCCCACATGCCGTAGACCCGGTCCATGAACTGCCCGTAGTGCAGCGGGCCCCGGAACCACAGCGGCAGCGGCGGCATCTCCAGGACGGCGTCCCGGGCGAGCAGGCCGACCAGCGCGGGCACGTCGGCGGCCTCGAACGCGGCGAGGTAGCGGTCGACGACGGCCCGCCGGCCGGGGTCGTCCTGCTCCCTGACCCGTTCCGCGTCGACGTCGCCGAGGGCGGCCCGGGCGCGCTGCAGGGCGCTGTTGACGGCGGCGACGGTGGTGTCGAGCTGTTCGGCGACCTCGGCGGCGCTGAACGCCAGCACCTCGCGCAGGACGAGGACGGCGCGCTGCCGGGCGGGCAGCAACTGCACGGCCGCGACCCAGGCCAGGCGCAGGTCGGTGCGGGCGGCGGCGTCGAGGCGGGCGTCGGGGAAGGGCTCCAGCCAGGGCACGTCCGCGGCGGGGGCGAGCGGTGCCCCGGTGTCCTGGCCGGGGGCGCCGAGTCCGGCGGGCAGCGGGCGGCGGGCGCGTCCTTCGAGGGCGGTGAGGCAGGCGTTGGTGGCGATCCGGTACAGCCAGGTGCGCACCGAGGCGCGGGCGGGGTCGTAGCGCTCGCGCGCGTTCCAGGCCCGCAGCAGGGTCTCCTGGACGAGGTCCTCGGCGTCGTGGAAGGAGCCGGTCATCCGGTAGCAGTAGGCCGTCAGTTCCGTGCGGTGCGCATCGAGTTCCACGGCCCCCATCCTGCCGCACCCCGGTGACCGGCCCGTGCCGCGCCGGTCCGGGTGCCCACCGGTTCGTGCCGGACTCTTCCGATTCCGGTCGGACTCTGACAGAGTCGTCCGCTATCCGGTGCTCCGGTGGGCCGGAACGGGGGGTACTGACACATGCTGGGCTTCGTCCTGCTCCGGCTGCGCGGGCGGTTGCCGCTGGCGGCCGCGGTGCTGTTCACGGTGCTGACCGCGACCACCGTGCTGACCGTGCTGGTCGCCTTCGACCGCACCGTGGCCGAGGCGGGGGTCCGCCGGGACTTGGACGGCGCCGGCCGGGCCGCCGTGCTGCTGGGCGCCGACCACGGGCTGGAGGCCCGGGGCGCGGACGACGCGGCGGTGGCCGCGCTGGGCGCCGACCTGTTCGACGGGCTGCCGGTCTCCGTGCGCTCGCTGGCCCGCAGCCGCGCGTACGGCCTGCCCGCGGCCGGCCCGTCCGGCACCGGCCAGTCCGGCCCGGCGCACGAGGTGGACCTGACGGTGCTGGCGGCGCTGGACCGCGACCGGGTCCGCCTGACCGCCGGGCAGTGGCCCGCGGCGGGCGACGGCACAGCAGGCGACGGCACGGCGGGCGACGGCACGGCGGGCGACGGCACGGTGGTGCGGGTCGCGGTGCCGGAGAGCACGCTGTCCCGGCTCGGCCTGACCGGGAGCGCGCTGCCCGCCCGGGTGGTGCTCTCCGACCGCTACAACGGCCCGCCGCTGACCGTCGAGGTGACCGGCGTCTACCGGGCCGAGGACCGGGACGCGCCCTACTGGCGGCTGGACCCGCTGGGCGGCCGGG
Organism: Kitasatospora sp. NPDC057198; assembly: GCF_042670125.1. Lineage (NCBI taxonomy): Bacteria > Bacillati > Actinomycetota > Actinomycetes > Kitasatosporales > Streptomycetaceae > Kitasatospora > Kitasatospora sp. NPDC057198. Next base: position 5,589 of record NZ_JBHUWH010000453.1, read on the forward strand.
AGGTGCAGGTCCGGGGTTTCACCACCTACGGGCCGATGCTGGTGGACGACCGGGCCTTCACCTCCGGGCTGCTGCCGCAGGGCGGCCGGAGCACGCTGCTGAGCGCCGACTTCGCGGGCGCCGGCCGGAGCCGGATCGACCGGGTCGGGGAGCGCGCCGACCGGCTGGCCGAACTGGTCCGGCGGGACAGCCCCGGGCTCCAGTCGCAGACCGAACTCCCCGCGCTGCTGGCCGAGTTGCGGGCGGCGACGCTGGTCACCGAGTCCGGCCTGCTGATCGGCGCGCTCCAGCTGGTGGTGCTGGCCGGGGCGGCGCTGCTGCTGGTGGTGCGCCTGGTCGCGGGGCGGCAGGCCCGGGAGGACGCGCTGCTGGCCGCCCGGGGCGCGACCCGGGGCCGGCTGGCGGCCTGGACGGCCCTCGAGTCGCTGCTGCTGGCGCTGCCCGCCGCGCTGCTGGCCCCGCTGCTGACCGGCCCGCTGCTGCGGCTGCTGACCGGCTACGGCCCGCTGGCGGGCCTGCCGCTGGGGCACGCCGGCACCGCCGTGCGCTGGCCGGCGGCCGCGCTGTGCGCGCTGCTGTGCGT
>NZ_JBHUWH010000454.1:0-6150 GCF_042670125.1 Kitasatospora sp. NPDC057198
GATCAGGACGACATGGCCCGTTCTGGTGGTGCGGGCTCCTCCCGCCGGCGGCGCGCCCGGCCCGTCAGCCGATCAGCGCGGACGGCTGCGCGGCGGTGACGGCCCGGCCCGCGCCCGCCCGGGCGGCGGGGGAGCGCTCCAGCCGGGCCAGCAACTCGGCGGCGGGCAGCGCCTGGTGGGCGGCGACCCCGAGCGGGGCCGGGGCCAGCGGGATCAGCAGGTCCTCGCCGGGCTGGCCGCCGTGCAGCCACAGCGCCGAGGCGTAGTGCTCGGGCAGCGACAGCAGCCGCGGCTCGTACCGTCCGGGCGTGCCGTGGGCGAGCTGCCACGCCTGGCGCAGCGCCCGCACGGTGGAGTCCAGGAACGGGCCGGCGCTCAGGTGGGAGAACGCCGGGCCGTCCGGGCCGTTGACCACCTCGGCGGCGGCCACCACCCCGTCCAGCCCGTCCTCGCTGAACTCGCCGACGGTCAGCGGCGCCTCCTGCGCCCCGCCGTCGGCGCCGCCGCCACCGCCACCGCCCGTGCACCCGCTGTGTCCGCAGGGCGTGGCCGCGTTCCCTCCGGACGCGTCCCCTCCCGACGTGCTCCCCTCGGGCGCGCCCCCTCCAGGCGCGCCCGCCCCGGGGGAGCTCTCGCTCAGCAGGAAGCGCCAGCCGGTGCACTCGGCCCCGGCCAGCCGGGGCGCGGGGCCGTGCAGGGCGTGCACGGGCAGGGCGAGCAGCGGCCGGGGGCGGCCGGCGCTATGGCGCAGGACGGAGGCCGAGGACGGTGAGAGCTCCGCCTCCGGCCCGAGGGCGGAGAGCACGGCGCGCAGTGCGCCGGCGGGGGGCTGGGACAGGTGCAGGGTCATGGCTGGGTCGCCTCTCCGTGCGAGATCGGCGTGCCGTTGCGGCATACCGGCATGGCGCCGACATGAGGGAGGTCTGGCCGTGTCCGGTTGTGCATGGGCGCCGAGTGTGGTGGGCGGGTCGTCGACGAGAGCCCCTCGGCATCGTGGGTGTCTCGGACGGCCCTGACCGGGCCTGAGCGGCGTGCGAATTCCATTCGAACAGGTGCACAGGGTGACCTTCATATCACGTTCTGTTGCGGCGCACAAGTCGAGGAACGGCTGACCGGTCGTCAACCACCCTGTCTCGTCCGGGTGTTCGCATCGTGGGCTATTGATCTTCGACCGGGGCATGATGCTGGGGCACTGTCGACCGAGGGGAGGGAAGGCACCCGTGGGCGAGAAGGTCGTGGCGACCAGGGCGGAGCTGGCCGACCGGCAGCTGTACCGCCGCAAGCTCCAGTCCTGTCTGGACGTGCTGGAGCGGATGCTCAGGGAGGAGCGGTTCGACCGCCCGAAGGCGATGATGGGCCTGGAGATCGAACTGAACCTGGCCGACGAGCAGGGCCTCCCGGTGCTCGGCAACGAGCGGGTGCTGGACGCGATCTCCTCGGCGGACTTCCAGACCGAACTGGGCCGGTTCAACATCGAGGTCAACGTCGCCCCGCGCCGCCTGAGCGGCCACGTCTTCGAGGACCTGCGCGAGGAGCTGGACACCGGCCTGCGCTACGCCGACCGGCGGGCCGCCGACGCGGGCGCCCGGATCGTGATGGTCGGCATCCTGCCCACCCTCGACCTGGAGCACGCCGGGCTGGACGCGATGAGCCGCAACGACCGCTACAGCCTGCTCAGCGACCAGATCCTGGCCGCCCGCGGCGAGGACATCGCGCTCGACATCGACGGCGTGGAGCGGCTGGCCGTCGACTCGGTGTCGATGGTCGCCGAGGCCGCCGCCACCTCGCTGCAACTGCACCTCCAGGTCACCCCCGCCCGGTTCGCCTCGGTGTGGAACGCGGCCCAGGCGATCTGCGGCGTGCAGCTCGCGCTCGGCGCGAACTCCCCCTTCCTGTTCGGCCGCGAGCTGTGGCGCGAGACCCGGCCGGTGCTGTTCCAGCAGGCGTGCGACACCCGTTCGGCCGAGCTCAAGGCCCAGGGCGTGCGCCCCATCACCTGGTTCGGGGAGCGCTGGGTCGACTCCGCGCTCGACCTGTTCGCCGAGAACCTGCGCTACTTCCCCGCGCTGCTGCCGATCTGCGAGGACGAGGACCCGGTGAAGGTGCTCTCCTCCGGCGGCGTCCCCCGGCTCGGCGAGATGCGGCTGCACAACGGCACCATCTACCGCTGGAACCGCCCGGTGTACGACGTCGCCGACGGCGTCGCCCACCTGCGGGTGGAGAACCGCTGCCTGCCCGCCGGCCCGACCGTGGTCGACACCCTGGCCAACGCCGCCTTCTACTACGGGCTGGTCCGGGCCCTGGCCGAGCAGCCCCGTCCGATCTGGAGCAGGCTCCCGTTCGAACTGGCCGACGAGAACTTCCGCAACGGCGCCCGACACGGCATCGACGCCGTCCAGTGGTGGCCCCGCGGCGGCCGCGGCGCCCGCGGCCAGGTCGAGCTCCCGGCCACCGACCTGGTGCTGAACGAACTGCTGCCGCTGGCCCACCAGGGCCTGGACGAGTGGGGCATCGAACCCCGCGACCGGGACCGCTACCTCGGCATCATCGAGCAGCGCTGCCTGCGCCGCACCAACGGCGCCGCCTGGCAGGCCGCCACCGTGCACCGGCTGCGCGAGCACCACGACCTCGGCCCGAACGAGGCGATCGCCGCCATGACCCGCCGCTACATCGAGTGCATGCGCAGCGGCGAGCCGGTGCACACCTGGCCGGTCGGCTGAACCGCGGGCGGGCTTTCACGGGCGCCTCATCCTCCTGTGAAAGGATGATCGGCCCGGGGCGGCAGCACCCCCCGGGTCGATCGTCCGCCCCCGGGAGACCCGTGACCACCGCCTCGGCCGAGCCCGCCACCACCCCCCAGACCCCCTCGCGCCGGCTGCTCGCCGCCGAACTGCTGATCGTCCTCGGCCTCTCCCTCGGCGCCAGCGGCATCACCTCGCTGATCAGCTTCGTCGGCTCGCTCACCGAACCGGCCGGCCTCGGCAGCCAGGTCGCCACCCTCAACGCCTCCCGCGCCCCCGGCCGGCCCTGGCTCGACCTCGCCTGGCAGCTCTACTACGTCGCCCGCGGCCTGATGCCGGTCGTCCTGGTCGGCTACCTGCTGCTGCGCGAGGGCAGCTCGCTGCGGGCGCTCGGTTTCGACCTGCGCCACAAGCTCTCCGACCTCGGCCGCGGCGCGCTGGTCGCCGCCTGCATCGGCGGCTCCGGCCTGGCCCTCTACCTGGCCGCCCAGGCCGCGGACGTCAACCTCACCGTCGCCCCCTCCGGCCTGCCCGACGTCTGGTGGCGGATCCCCGTCCTGGTCGCCTCCGCCTGGCAGAACGCCGTCCTGGAGGAGGTCGTGGTGGTCGGCTACCTGCTGCGCCGCCTGCAGCAGCTCGGCTGGGGCTGGCCCGCGGCGGTCGCCGCCAGCGCGGTGCTGCGCGGCTCCTACCACCTCTACCAGGGCGTCGGCGGCCTGGTCGGCAACATGGTGATGGGCGTGGTCTTCTGCCTGCTCTACCGCCGCTGGCAGCGGGTCGGCCCGCTGGTCGCCGCGCACGCCCTGATCGACACCACCGCGTTCGTCGGCTACGCCCTGCTGGCGGGCCACGTCAGCTGGCTGCCCTGACCCCGCCCACCGCCGGGCGGACGTCCACCGGCACCGCCCCGGGCGGCCCCGGGCGGCCGGTCCGGCCCCGGCCGTCCGCCGGTCCGGTGACCTGACGGCCTGTCACCGCGCGGCGGTAGGCTGGGCCTCCGACGGCCGCGGTAGCGCGGTACGCACGACAGGGGAGCGCGAGATGGACGGACGGCCCGATCCGCACGGCGACCGGGTGCGCATGATCACCGACGGGCTGCACAAGCTCACCGGCCTCCAGCCGCTGGTCGAGCGCCCGCACGGCCTCGGCGCCACCCGGATCTCCGTGCGGGTCACCGAGCAGCCCGACGCCACCCAGACGGTCGCCGTGCTGCGCGTGCTGCGGCTCGGCGACCGCTTCGGCCACAGCGAGAGCGCCCGCTGGGAGCGGATCTGGGCCGAGGTCTCCGACCGCGCCGCACCCCGCCCGACCCCGCCGCGGCACGACTGACGCCCCGGCCCCGCCGCGCGACCGACAAGTCCGCGGCACGACCGGCGCCCCGCGGCACGACCGGCGCCCCGGCGCCTCAGCAGGCCCACGGGTTCGGCCACGCCCGGGACGGGGGCCGCCGCAGCAGCCGGTCCACGTGCTCGCGCTGCAGGCCCTGCGCCGGGTCGACCGGCAGCAGCAGCCGGTCCGCCCGCAGCACGCTGCGCCGCACCAGCCGCGGCGGGATGCAGTCGTCCACCCAGGCGAACGGGCGGCCCTGCGCGTGCCGCAGGATCGGCGCCCACTTGGCGGCCGAGAACAGCTCCATCAGCGGCACCCGGGGGTCGCCCGGCTGCGGCACGTAGCCGCTGAACACCACCACCGGCAGTTCGGGCAGCCCGAGCAGCGGGGCGATGTGCTCGTTGGCCCGCTCCTCCCAGGTCGTGGCCCACACCAGTTCGTAGTGGTCGGCCAGTTCGCGCAGCCAGTCGCCGTGGCGCGGTGACAGCAGCACCGAGTAGCCCAGCAGGGCGTGGGTGTCGAAGTCGTCGTCGGGGTGCGGGAACACCGGGTTCAGCACCCCGTCGACGTCGAGGTACAGCAGAGGCTTGCCCATGCGGTTTCTCCCCCGGGTCGCGGCCAGTTACCTGGTCGGACGAGCCGGGGCCCCGGGAGGTTGCAAGCTGTCAGCGACTGTCACCCGGAAGTGACGGGTTCCGGTTGGGCCGCCCCGGAGCGCGCCCCGGGGAGCACGCGCTCCAACCGCCGCACCTCCGGCACCAGCAGCACCAGCCCGGCCAGCAGCGCACAGACCAGCGTGCACCCCCACAGCGCCCCGGACAGGCCGAACGCCGCCGCGGCCGGACCGGCCAGGCCGGTGCCCAGCGGCAGCAGCGCGAACGAGCCGAACGAGTCGTACGCCGACATCCGCGACACCAGTTCCTCCGGGATCTCCTGCTGCAGCGTCACCATCCAGCCCACCAGGAACACCGTGGTGCCCGCGCCGGCCAGGAACATCGCCGCCGCGACCAGCGGCAGCGGCCACTCGAGCGCCAGCGCCAGCGGCGGCAGGCCGAACAGGAACACCCCGCCGTTGCCGACCAGCAGCAGCCGGCGCGGCTGCCAGCGCGTCATCAGCGGGCCCGCCACCACCATGCCGACGCTCAGCGCGGCCATCGCCACGCCCCACGCCCCGGCGCCGCCCATCCGCCGCTCGGCCACCACCGGCCCGTACACCGCCTCCACGGCGAGCACGCAGGCGTTGATCAGGCCGAACTGCAGCACGATCGCCCACAGCCACCGCCGGGCGGTGAACTCCCGCCAGCCGACCAGCAGTTCGCGGGCCAGGCTGGGCCGGGCCGAGCTCCGCTCGGCCGTCGGCTCCGGCCGCAGGCCCACCCGCAGCGCCGCCGCGAGGGCGAAGCAGGCCGCGTCCGCCGCCAGCACCCAGCCGGGCCCGGCGGCGGCGACCAGCAGGCCGCCGAGCGCCGCGCCCGCGATCGAGGCGCCGTTCATCGCCATCCGGAACACCGAGAACGCCTTGGCCGCGTGCTCGGCCGGCACCGCCCGCAGGATCACCCCCTCCGCGGCCGGCGCGTAGAACGCCTGGCCCGCGCCGCCCGCCGCGGAGAGCGCCATCAGCGCCCACAGGCTCGGGTGCCCGAGCAGCACCAGCGCCGCCAGCACCGCCTGCGAGGCGGCGTTGAACAGGTTCGCCCCGACCATCACCAGGTGCCGGGGCAGCCGGTCGGCGATCGCGCCGCCGACCAGCAGCAGCACCACCAGCGGCACCGTCCGGGCGGCGGTCACGTAGCCGACCTCGGTGCTGCCCCAGTGCTCGCCGGAGTGCAGGACCGCGAAGGCGGTGGCGATCGGAGCCGCGGCGTTGCCGAGCCCGCTCACCACCGTCGCGGCGGTCTGGATGCGGTAGTTGCGGCCGGCCCAGGCCGGGTCGAGGAGGTTCACCGCCCGACCATGGACCTGCCACACCCCCGCCGTCCAGCGGTTTTCCCGCCCGCCCGAGCCCGCCCGAGCCCGCCCGAGCCCGCCCGAGCCCGCCCGAGCCCGCCCGGCTGGCCTACTTCACCGACGACCCGTACGC
>NZ_JBHUWH010000455.1:0-6143 GCF_042670125.1 Kitasatospora sp. NPDC057198
CGCGGGCCGCGACGGTCCCGCTCGGCGCGCTGGCCGCCGGGCACCCCCGTCCGGCGACCGCCCTGCTGGCCGCCTCCGGCCCGTGGGGCTGGGCGGGGTGGGCGCTCGGCGGGACGGCCGGCGGCTTCGACCGGTCGCACCTGCCGGCGGCGGCCGCGCTGGCCGCCTGCGCCGGCGTCGCCCTGGTCGCGGCCGACCGTTCCCTGGCGTCCTTGCCGACGGCCGGCCTGGCGCTGCGTTCGCGGGCGGCCGGCCGGGCCCGGACCGGCCTGCTGCTGCTGGACTTCCGGCAGGTCGCCCTGGTCGCCCGGTCCGTCGCCCGGTCCCGGCGGACCGGCCCCGGCCTCCGGTTGCCGGTGCCGCGCTCCCCGCGGCTGGTGCTGTTCTGGCGGGACGCCGCCGTGCTGCTGCGCCGCCCCGGCCGGCTCGCCGCGGCGGCGGCCTGGGCCGGGGGCACCGTCCTGCTGCTGCACGCGGCCCGGCTCTGGGCGGCCCGCGCCGACCCGGCCCCGGTGACCGCCGCCTGGCTGGGCTGCCTGCTGAGCCTCGGCCCCTACCTGGCGGCCGCGGCCCTGGTGGAGCCGGCCCGGGAGGAGACCGACCGGCCGTCGCGCACCGCGCTGCTCCCGTTCGCGCCGGGCCGGGTCGCGCTCTCCCACCTGGTGGTGCCGAGCGTGCTGCTCGCCGTGCTGGGCGCCGCCGCGGCCACGGCCGTCGCGCTGCTGCTGCCGGTCCCGGGGCCGGTGCTCCGGGGCGTCCTGCTGCTGTTCACCGCGGGCGCCCCCGCGCTGGTCGGCGCGGCACTCCTCGGCGCCTACCGGGGGCCGCTCAGGTACGAGCTGATGGCGTTCTCCGCGGACTGGTTCGGCGCGCTCCCGTTCGTCCTGTGGTACGGCGCCCCGGCCCTGGTCGCGGTCGCGGTGGCCGCCCCGCTGCTCTGGCACGCCGCCACCGCCACCGCCCTCACCGGCCCGGCGGTGCTCCGTTTCGCCGCCACCGCCGCCCCGGCCGTCGCGTTCGCCGCCCGGCGGATCCTCCGCTCGGCGGGCCGCCCCGACGGGCCCCGATCCGGTCGGGTCCGGTGGGCGTCGGACCCGGCCCGAGCGGACTAGTGCCGCGTCAGGCAGCCTTTGCCGTGAAGGAGCGGCTCCCCCAGCCCCGAGGGGGGCTGGGAGGTGCCCCCTTGGTGCGTTCTCTCGGCGTGCCGGCCGGAAGCCCTCGTACTGGGTGTACTTGGGTTTTCGGCCGGTGCGGCGAGAGGGCGTGCCGGGCGTCGCGACGGGCGAAGGTTGCCTGACGCGGTACTAGGGTGGGGGCTTCGTCCGCCGTCGAGCCGCAAGGAGCGCACCCGCCGTGTCCGACAGCTTCGCCCACCTGCACGTCCACACCGAGTACTCGATGCTGGACGGGGCCGCGAAGAACGGGAAGCTGTTCGCCGAGGCGGAGAGACAGGGCATGCCCGCCATCGCGATGAGCGACCACGGCAACATGTTCGGCGCGTACGAGTTCTTCCACGCGGCCGCGAAGAGCTCGGTGAAGCCGATCATCGGCATCGAGGCGTACGTGGCGCCGTCGTCGCGGTTCCTGAAGAAGCAGGTGTTCTGGTCGCCGGGCGGGCAGCGGCCGACCGGTTCGGACGGCGAGGGCGGCAAGGACGTCTCCGGTGGCGGCCGATACACCCACATGACGATGTGGGCGCAGAACGCGACCGGGCTGCGCAACCTGTTCAGGCTCTCCTCGCTGGCGTCGATGGAGGGCTACTACATGAAGCCCCGGATGGACCGGGAGCTGATCGCCGCCAACGCGGGCGGCATCATCGCTACCACCGGCTGCCCGTCCGGGGAGGTGCAGACCCGGCTGCGGCTGGGCCAGTACGAGGAGGCGGTGAAGGCGGCCGCCGCGTACCAGGACATCTTCGGGAAGGAGAACTACTTCCTGGAGCTGATGGACCACGGCCTGTCCATCGAGCAGGACGTGCGCGCCGACCTGCTGCGGCTGGCCAAGCACCTGAACATCCCGCTGCTGGCCACCAACGACTCGCACTACGTGACCGCCGACCAGGCGGACGCGCACGACAGCCTGCTGTGCGTCGGCGTGGGCAAGAACAAGGACGACCCGAACCGGTTCAAGTTCAACGGCTCCGGCTACTACGTGAAGACCGCCGAGGAGATGCGCGAGCTGTTCCGCGACCTCCCCGAGGCGTGCGACAACACGCTCGCGATCGCCGAGCGGATCGAGTCGTACCAGGAGGTGTTCACCTACGTCGACCGGATGCCGCAGTTCGACGTGCCCGAGGGCGAGACCCAGGCGTCCTACCTGCGCAAGAAGATCGCCGCGGGCCTCCAGCACCGCTACGGCGACAACCCGAGCCAGGAGGTGCTGGACCGGGTCGAGCTGGAGATGGGCGTGATCACCCCGATGGGGTTCGACGCGTACTTCCTCGTGGTCGCCGACATCTGCCAGTACGGGCGCGACAACGGCATCCCGGTCGGTCCGGGCCGAGGTTCGGCGGCGGGTTCGATGGTGGCCTACCTGACCGGCATCACCCAGCTCGACCCGCTGGAGCACGACCTGCTGTTCGAGCGCTTCCTCAACCCGGAGCGCATCAACCCGCCGGACGTCGACATCGACTTCGACGACCGCCAGCGCGACCAGATGGTGCGCTACGTCACCGACAAGTACGGCTCGGCGTACACCGCGCAGGTCAACACCTTCGGCACCATCAAGGCCAAGGCGGCCGTGAAGGACGCCAACCGGATCCTCGGCTACCCGTTCTCGATGGGCGACCGGATCACCAAGGCGATGCCGCCGGACGTGATGGGCAAGGGCGTGCCGCTGGCCGACCTGTTCAACGAGAAGCACCCGCGGTACAACGAGGGCACCGAGATCCGCTCGCTGTACGAGAACGAGCCGGACGTCAAGAAGATCATCGACACCGGCCTGGGCATCGAGGGCCTGATCCGCGGCACCGGCGTGCACGCGGCCGCGGTGATCCTCTCCTCGACGCCGCTGCTCGACCTGATCCCGCTGCACATGCGGGACAAGGACGGCACCATCATCACCGGCTTCGACTACCCGTCGTGCGAAGCCATGGGCCTGATCAAGATGGACTTCCTGGGTCTGCGGAACCTGGGCATCATCGACCACTGCATCAAGATCGTGAAGGCCAACCGGGGCGTCGACGTCGACATCGACAAGATCCCGATCGACGACCCCACCACCTACCAGTTGCTCGCCCGCGGCGACACCCTGGGCGTCTTCCAGCTCGACGGCGGCCCGATGCGCGCCCTGCTGCGCCTGATGAAGCCCACCGAGTTCGCCGACATCTCCGCCGTCTCCGCGCTGTACCGGCCCGGCCCGATGGGCATGAACTCGCACACCAACTACGCGCTGCGCAAGAACGCCCAGCAGGAGATCATCCCGATCCACCCGGAGCTGGAGGAGCCGCTCAAGGAGGTCCTCGGCCCCACCTACGGCCTGATCGTCTACCAGGAGCAGGTGCAGCGTGCCGCCCAGGTCCTCGCCGGGTACTCGCTCGGCCAGGCCGACCTGCTGCGCCGCGCGATGGGCAAGAAGAAGAAGGAGGTGCTGGAGAAGGAGTTCGTGCCGTTCCACGCGGGCTGCAAGGAGCGCGGCTACTCGGACGAGGCGATCCAGGCGGTGTGGGACGTGCTGGTCCCGTTCGCCGGCTACGCCTTCAACAAGTCGCACTCGGCCGCGTACGGCCTGGTCTCCTACCAGACCGCCTACCTGAAGGCGAACTACCCCGCCGAGTACATGGCGGCGCTGCTCACCTCGGTCGCCGACGACAAGGACAAGATGGCGATCTACCTGGCCGAGTGCCGGGCGATGGGCATCCGGATCCTCTCCCCGGACGTCAACGAGTCCGTCGTCGACTTCACCGCCGTCGGCAGCGACGTCCGCTTCGGCCTGAAGGCGGTGCGCAACGTCGGCGTCCCGGTGATCGAGTCGCTGGTGGCCACCCGGGAGGCGAAGGGCAAGTACACCTCCTTCGCCGACTTCCTGGACAAGGTCGAGCTGGTGGTCTGCAACAAGCGCACCGTCGACTCGCTGATCAAGGCCGGCGCCTTCGACTCGCTCGGCCACACCCGGCTGTCGCTCAGCAGCGTCCACGAGAGCGCGATCGACGCCGTCACCGGCGTCAAGAAGCAGCAGGCGATCGGCCAGGACGACCTGTTCGCGATGCTCGGCGGCGACGACACCCCCGCCATCGGCCTGGACTTCCAGCTCACCGACCGGGAGTGGCCGCGCAAGCAACTCCTCGGCCTGGAACGGGAGATGCTCGGCCTGTACGTCTCCAGCCACCCGCTGGACGGCGCCGAGCACATCCTCACCAAGAACCGCGACGTCTCGCTCGTCGACCTGCTGAACTCCGGCCGCACCGAGGGCGAGGTCCGGCTCTCCGGCCTGATCACCGGCGTCGACCGGCGGATCAACAAGGCGGGCAACGCCTGGGCGATCATCACCCTGGCCGACCGCGACGGCTCGATCGAGGTGCTGTTCTTCCCCGCCGCCTACCAGCTGATGTCCGCCCAGATGGTCGAGGACAACGTCATCTCCGTCCGCGGCCGGCTCAACGACCGGGACGGCACGCTGAGCATCTTCGGCCAGGAGATCACCACCCTGGACATGTCCTCCGCCGAGCTCGGCACCAAGCCCCCCGTCCAGATCACCGCCCCGGTCGGCCGCCTCACCCCCGACGTGGTGGCCGAGCTCAAGAGCACCCTCCTCGCCCACCCCGGCGACGTGCCGATCCGGCTGCTCACCACGGGCTGGGACAAGAACACCCTCTACGAGCTCGGCTTCACCGTGAACCCCGACAACGGCCTGGCCTCCGACATCAAGACCTTCCTGGGGCCGCACTGCTGGCAGGGCACCATCTGACCCGGACCGGGAGACCGGCTACTCCCCCCGCCCCGGGTGGGAGGAGGCGGTCTCCCGGACCTCCCGGACCTCCCGCCAGGACGCCGGCTCCGCCGGTGCCGGTACTGCGGCGGCCGGGGCGCCGTCCGGGCCCGGACCGACCGCTCCTACGCCGGCACCTGCCGAGTGTTCACCCCCGGCCCGACCGACGGCACTTCGACCGACCCTCCGCCACCCGCCCGCCCCCGCCCCGGCCCGGACCGGAGCCCGCCGAGCCGTCCCCCGCACCCGCACCCGGGCCCGAGCCCGAGTCGTCCGCGGCGGGCCTCCCCCGTGGCGAAGCCGGATAGGGCGCCGGCGGCACCGCGACGGAGGCGAAGAAGGCGGAACAGCCGCTCAGGGGCGGGTGCCGGTGCCGAACCCCGTCCAGCGCAGCTCGGCCGGCAGGTGGCCCATGTCGTTGTACAGCAGGACCGTCGGTGCGTCGCCGGCGCGGTACTCGATCACGGTGAGCGCCGCGTTCCCGCAGTTCAGCCCGAGCCAGCGGGCCGGCGGCGCGCCCAGGGCGTCCCGGAGCAGCCAGGCCACCTGGTAGGCGTGGGTGACCAGGACCTCGTGCGTCTCGGCGGCGGCGGGGCGGGCGAACCTGCCGGTCAGCGCGTCGGCGGCGCGGCGCGCCCGCTCGGCCTCCTCGGCGCCGTAGCCGTCGAAGAACGCCGCCCACGGCGGCGGCACGTCCTCGGGCACGTGCGGGACGTGGTCGACCAGTTCGGGTGCTTCGCGCACGGCGGCGCCCGGCAGGCGGGTGCCCACGATCTGCGCGCAGTACGCCGCCCTGGGCAGCGGCGAGTGCCAGACCGTGTCGATCGGCAGGGCGGCCAGCCGCTCGCCGAGCAGCTCCGACTGCCGCTCCCCGGCGTCGGTCAGCCGGCCGAAGGCGTCGGCCGCCCCGTGCCGCGCCAGGTAGAGGTGCCGGGTCGCCATGGCTGGGTCTCCTTCCGGTGCGGGGACCGGGGTGGTGCGGGGGCCGGTTCAGCGGTCGCGCAGGGCGGCGTGGGCCGCGGCGAGGCGCTGGGCCTCCTCGCGGGGGGAGTGGTCGCCCGAGGCGTCGTCGGCCCAGGCGAGCAGCCGCCGCAGGTGCGGGCCGGCGGCGCCGGTGACGGTGCGGGGGCGGCCGAGGACCAGCTCGCCGCTGGTGCCGTCGACGGTGACGAGGGTGCCTTCCGGGAGGGTGCGGCCGCCGGCCGTCACGCAGGCGC
>NZ_JBHUWH010000456.1:0-6138 GCF_042670125.1 Kitasatospora sp. NPDC057198
GTGGGAGAGTAGGACGCCGCCGAACAATCTTTCAAAGAAAGGGCCCCAGCCACCAGGCTGGGGCCCTTTCTGCATTTCCGAGCCCGTTCAGGCGGAGGGGGAGAACGATGGGGTTCACCGGGGTCTGGGTGGTCGTGGCGCTGCCCGACGAGGAGTTGGGGCGACTGCTGTCACCGGACGAGGGGTTGTTCGTGCCGCCGGCCGAGGTCGAGGGTGACCGGGCCTGGTGGGAGGCGGTGCACGAGCGGAGCCGTGCGGGCAGGGGTGTCCACAGGCTGTGGGAGGACGAAGAGGCTGTTCGGCTCGGGCAGCTGATCAGCAGGTGGTACGCAGAGGCGGACGCGGTGGAGGAGTTCCGCGCAGCGGTGCTGGAGCGGGTGGAGGAGCGGCGGCCGGAGCGGTTCTTCGCCGCGGTGACGCGGAAGGCGTTCCCGTTCGGGGCGTTGGCGTACGGGGTGGGGCCGGGGGCGGTGCTCGGGTTGCCGGGGTGGTTCGGGGAGTTCGTGCTGAGCGCGGATCAACTGCGGGGCCGGTTGCCGGAGTTCGAGGCGGCCCTGGGGTGGTCGGGGTAGGAGCGGGGGCGGGTTCTCGACCGGGCGCGGGCCTGGCTGGTGGGGATGGGGGACGCGCCGGACTACCCGGCCGAGGAACTGCTCGACGGTCCGCTGCGGGTGGTGCGGTGGGCCGTGGAGCGCGGGTGGGGCGTGGCGGGGGCGGCCCCGGGCTACTGAGGGGGGCCGACCGGTCGGGGTCAGAGGCCGGCGCCGCCGGTGGCGTCGATGACCCGGCCGGTGACCCAGCGGGCGTCCCGGGAGGCGAGGAAGGCGACGACGTCGGCGATGTCGGCGGGGTCGGCGACGCGGCCCAGGGCGGCGAGGGAGGCGGCGTGGGCCTGGGCGGCTGGGTTGTCGCGGAGCCAGGCGGCGTTGACGTCGGTGTCGACGATGCCGGGGTGGACGGAGTTGGCGGTGATGCCGCGGGGGCCGAGTTCCTTGGCGAGGTTGAGGGTGAAGGTGTCCAGGGCGCCCTTGGTGGCGGCGTAGGCGACGATCTCGGGCATCGCGATGCGGGCCGCACCGCTGGAGACGTTGATGATGCGGCCGCCGTCGCGCAGGCGGGGCAGGGCTTGTTGGACGAGGAAGAACGGGGCGCGGACGTTCACGGCGAAGACCTCGTCGAAGTCCTGCTCGGTGAGGTCGGCGAGGGCGGCGCTGCGGCCTATCCCGGCGTTGTTGACCAGGATGTCGACGCCCCCGTCGTCGAGGTGGCCGGCACGGGCGAGGTCGTACGCGGCCCAGAGGCGGGCGGCGTCGCCGTGGGTGCCGAGCGGGGCGTGGACGGTGAAGGCGTGGCCGCCGCGGCTGCGGATGCGGTCGAGGACGGCTCCGGCGGCGGAGTGGTCGCGGGCGTAGGCGAGGGCGACGGTGGCGCCGTCCTGGGCGAGGCGTTCGGCGATGGCGCGGCCGATGCCCCGGGAGGCGCCGGTGACCAGGGCGGTTCTGCCGTCGAGCGGGCGTGCGGACATGGAGGATCCCCTTCTTCCGGCGTCACCCATTTCTTGAGTGATCACTCAAGAAGAAAGCTAGCACGCCCTGCCGCCTTTCTTGAGCGTTCGCTCTAAAATGGTCGGCATGGCAGCAGCGGAAGCGACGAGGACGACAGGCACGGCGGGCACGGCGGCGAAGCGGGGCCGCCCGCCGGCCTTCGACCGGGCGGCGGTGCTGGCGGCGGCGACCAGGCTGTTCTGGGAGCGCGGCTACCAGGCCACCTCGGTGGGCGAGCTGACCGGGGTGATGGGGATCAAACCGGGCAGCCTGTACGCGGCGTTCGGCGACAAGGCGGCGCTGTTCCGCGAGGTGGTGGAGGCGTACGGGTGCTCCCCGGAGGGGGAGTTCGTGGCGCTGGCGCTGGCCGAGGAGGCGTCGGCGCGAGCGGCCTTCGCCCGGATCCTGCGGGAGGCGGCGCGGATCTACCCGGATCCGGCGCACCCGGCGGGCTGCCTGGTGATCAGCGCGGCGGTCAACATCGCGGCCCAGGACGAGGAGGTCGCGGAGTTCCTGCGCGGGCTGCGGGCGGCGAACCTGCAACTGTTCGAGGAGCGGCTGACGGACGCCGACCGGCTGGGCGAGCTCCCCCCTGGGGTGGCTCCGGAGGCCCTGGCGCGTTACTACGGGGCGGTGCTGCAGGGGATGTCGCAGCGCGCCCGGGACGGGGCGGACGCGGCGGAGCTGGCCGCGACGGCCGAACTGGCACTGGCCGCCTGGCCGGCACGCTGACCCCGGCCCCGACCACCCGAGCCCCGGCCCTCAGCCCCCATCCCCCAGCCAACCCCCCGCTCCAAACCTCCGGCCCCGGCCCCGCTTCCGTACCGGCGCCCTGCTGGAAGCCGGGCGGGGAACGTAGGCTCGCAGGTATGCGGACTTCTGAGAACACGTCAGGTGCGGGCCGGGTCGAGCGGGTAGAGGTGCTGACGCCGGGGCAGGCCGGGGCGGTGCGCGAGCTGCTCGCGGCGGCGGCCGGGGCGGACGGCCGGGAGGCGGTCTCGGAGGCCGGTCGGCTGCGGATCCGGCCGGACCGCCCGCGCGCGGGCGTGCGGCACCTGGTGCAGTCGGTGGGCGGCGCGGTGGTCGGCTACGCGCAGTTGGAGGGGGAGCGGCCGGGCACGGTGGAGCTGACGGTGGCCCCGGCCGAGCGCGGCCGGGGCCTGGGCGGCGAGTTGGTGGACGCGGTGCTGGCCGAGGGCGAGGGCGGGCTGGACTTCTGGGCGCACGGCGGTCTCCCGGCCGCCCGGCACCTGGCCGAGCGGCACGGAGCGGTGCTGGTGCGCGAGCTGCGGCAGATGCGGCGGACCGGGCCGGCGCCGGAGGCGGTGCCGCTGCCCGCGGGCGTCGTGCTGCGGACGTTCGAGCCGGGCCGGGACGAGGCGGCCTGGCTGGCGCTGAACGCGCTGGCGTTCGCGCACCACCCGGAGCAGGGCTCGTGGACGGAGCGGGACCTGGCGGAGCGGATCGCCGAGCCGTGGTTCGACCCGAAGGGCTTCTTCCTGGCGGAGCGGGACGGCCAGCTGGTGGGCTTCCACTGGACGAAGATCCAGCCGGACGGGCTCGGCGAGGTCTACGTGGTGGGGGTGGATCCGGCGGAGCAGGGTAATGGCCTGGGTAAGGCGTTGACGGCGGTGGGCCTGCGGCACCTGGTCCTGGAGCGCGGCCTGCCGACGGTGATGCTGTACGTGGACGCGGACAACGCGGCGGCCGTCCGGGTGTACGAGCGGCTGGGTTTCGGCGTCCACGAGGTCGACCTGATGTACCGGTGGGAGCCGTCGGGTCGGCGCTGAGCCGGTCGAACGCGGACGGAAGGGAGCGTCCGCTAGCAGCCACAGGGGTGACGGACTCAGCTTTCCTCCCGGCCATGCGGTGTTTACCGTGGATTCAATTGGCGCCGCGAAGATCACAGAATGTCGTCCGTATTGCCGCGTCCGCGTCACCGCTCCACCCGCCGCCCGTCCGGGCGGATCCCGGCGTCCCCGGGCGGGTGGACGTGGTTCGACGAGGACGAGGAGCCTGCGGAGTCATGCCCTTCGCCCCACCGGGGCCGCGTCCTGCAGGAGGAGCTGGAACCGATGAGCATCCCCCGCCCCGTCTCCGACTCGGCCGTTCCGGCCGAGCGCAGCAGTGAGCAGAAGCCGGCCGTGCGGTCGGGTGTCAGGTCCGGATCCGGAGCCGGGTCCGGCAGCAGGGCAGCCGCCGGCAAGGACGCCGGCAAGGACGCGGGCAGGGAGCCCGGCAAGGAGCCCGGCAAGGAGGCGCGGCCGCGTCCGGTGCCGGTGCGCGGCAAGGCCAGGGCGGCCGCCTCCAAGACCGCGGAGCGCGGCGGCGAGCCGAAGCAGGCCGAGCCGAAGCAGGTCGAACCGAAGCAGGCCGAGCCGAAGCAGGCCGAGTCGAAGCCCGCCGAGCCGGTGCGGGCCGCGACGGCGCTGCCCGCGGCGGTCTCGGCGGCCTTCCCCGCGGCACCGGCGGGAGCCCCCGGGGCCGCCGGCGCGGAGGAGGCCGAGCTGCCGCAGGGCCGGTTCCTGGACCGCGAGCGCAGCTGGCTGGCGTTCAACGAGCGGGTGCTGGAACTCGCGGAGGACCCGAACATCCCGCTGCTGGAGCGGGCCAAGTTCCTCGCGATCTTCGCGTCCAACCTGGACGAGTTCTTCATGGTCCGGGTGGCCGGCCTGAAGCGCCGGATCGCCACGGGGGTGGCGCAGCGCTCGGCGTCCGGCCTGCAGCCGCGCGAGGTGCTGGACCTGATCTGGCGGCGCTCGCGCGAGCTGATGGCGCGTCACGCGGCGACCTTCCAGCAGGAGGTGCTGCCGGACCTGGCGGCCGAGGGCATCGAACTGGTGCGCTGGCCGGACCTGGCGGAGACCGAGCAGGCCCGGCTGCACACGCTGTTCCGGCAGCAGATCTTCCCCGTGCTGACACCGCTGGCGGTCGATCCGGCGCACCCGTTCCCGTACATATCGGGGCTGTCGCTGAACCTGGCGGTGGTGGTGCGCAACCCGGTGTCGGGGCACAAGCACTTCGCCCGGGTGAAGGTGCCGCAGTCGCTGTCGAGGTTCCTGGAGGCGTCGCCGCAGCGGTACGTGCCGCTGGAGGACGTGATGGGGGCGCACCTGGAGGAGCTGTTCCCGGGGATGGAGGTGCTCGCCCACCACGCGTTCCGGGTCACCCGCAACGAGGACCTCGAGGTGGAGGAGGACGACACCGAGAACATCCTGAAGGCGCTGGAGAAGGAGCTGATGCGGCGCCGCTTCGGCCCGCCGGTGCGGCTGGAGGTCGAGGAGTCGATCGACCCGTACATCCTGGACCTGCTGGTGCGGGAGCTGAACATCACCGAGGCGGAGGTCTTCCCGCTGCCCGGCCCGCTGGACCTGACCGGACTGTTCGGGATCGCCGACCTGGACCGCCCGGAGCTGCGCTACCCGAAGTTCGTGGCGGGCACGGCGCGCGGGCTGACCGACGTGGAGTCGGCGACGCTGCCGGACATCTTCGCCGCGATGCGCGAGCGGGACGTGCTGCTGCACCACCCGTACGACTCGTTCTCCACCTCGGTGCAGGCGTTCCTGGAGCAGGCCGCCGCCGACCCGCACGTGCTGGCGATCAAGCAGACGCTGTACCGCACCTCCGGCGACTCGCCGATCGTGGACGCGCTGATCGACGCGGCGGAGTCCGGCAAGCAGGTGCTGGTGCTGGTGGAGATCAAGGCCCGGTTCGACGAGCAGGCGAACATCAAGTGGGCCCGCAAGCTGGAGGAGTCCGGCTGCCACGTGGTGTACGGCCTGGTCGGGCTGAAGACGCACTGCAAGCTGTCGCTGGTGGTCCGCCAGGAGGGCGACACGCTGCGCCGGTACTCGCACGTCGGCACCGGCAACTACCACCCCAAGACGGCCCGGCTGTACGAGGACCTGGGCCTGCTGACGGCCGACCCGCAGGTCGGCGCCGACCTGTCGGACCTGTTCAACCGGCTGTCGGGCTACTCGCGGCGCGAGTCCTACCGGCGGCTGCTGACCGCGCCGCGCGGGCTGCGGGACGGGCTGGTGGCGCGGATCAACGGGGAGATCGCGCACCACCGGGCCGGGCGGCCGGCCTTCGTCAAGGTCAAGGTCAACTCGATCGTCGACGAGGTGGTCATCGACGCGCTGTACCGGGCCTCGCAGGCCGGGGTGCCGGTGGACGTGTGGGTGCGCGGCATCTGCGCGATCCGGCCGGGCGTGCCGGGGCTGAGCGAGAACGTCCGGGTCCGGTCGATACTCGGGCGGTTCCTGGAGCACTCGCGGGTGTTCGTGTTCGGCAACGGGGGCGACCCGGAGGTGTGGATCGGCAGCGCCGACATGATGCACCGCAACCTGGACCGCCGGATAGAGGCGCTGGTGCGGGTCACCGACCCGGCCCACCGGGCCGAGCTGAACGGGCTGCTGGAGCTCGGCGTCTCCGACGAGACCGACTCCTGGCACCTGGGCGCCGACGGCACCTGGACCAGGCACGCGCAGGACGCCGAGGGCCGTCCGCTGCGCCACGTCCAGGACCTGCTGATCGACTCGCGCCGCCGCAACCGCGGCTCCGCCGCCGCGCGCTGAGCGGCACCCCGCCCGCG
>NZ_JBHUWH010000457.1:0-6118 GCF_042670125.1 Kitasatospora sp. NPDC057198
CGCGACGCCGCCAACGACCACGCCACCGCCCCCGGCTCCAACCCCGGACGCGCCGCCACCCACTCCCGCAACCGCCCCGCCTGCGCCACCAGCCCTTCGGCCGAACGCGCCGACACCGGCCACGCCGTCACCCCACCGGCCTCCAGCACCGCCGGCACCGGCACACTCTCCACCACGGCCGGGGTCTCGGCGGTCTCCTCGCCCTCACCGCCGTCCTCGTCGGCGGCGGAGGCGGCGGGCTCGGGTTCGGCCGTCGGGGCCTCCTCCAGGATGACGTGCACGTTGGTGCCGCTCATGCCGAACGAGGACACGCCCGCGCGGCGCACCCGCTCCCCGGCGGACCAGTCCACCGGCTCGGCCAGCAGCCGGACTTCGCCGGCCTCCCACTCCACGTGCGGGGTGGGCTCGTCCACGTGCAGGGTCTGCGGCAGCTGCCCGTGCTGCAGGGCGAGCACCATCTTCATCACGCCGGCAACACCGGCCGCGGCCTGGGTGTGGCCGATGTTGGACTTCACCGAGCCGAGCCACAGCGGCCGGCCCTCGGGCCGCTCCTGGCCGTAGGTGGCCAGCAGCGCCTCGGCCTCGATCGGGTCGCCGAGCCTGGTGGCCGAGCCGTGCGCCTCGACCGCGTCCACCTCGTCCGCGCGGACGCCCGCGTTGGCCAGGGCCGCGCGGATGACGCGCTGCTGGGACGGGCCGTTGGGGGCGGTCAGGCCGTTGGACGCGCCGTCCTGGTTGGCCGCGGAGCCGCGCACCACGGCGAGGATCCGGTGCCCGTTGCGGCGGGCGTCGGACAGGCGCTCGACGACCAGCATGCCGATGCCCTCGGCCCAGCCGGAGCCGTCCGCCTCGGCGGCGAAGGAGCGGCAGCGGCCGTCCACGGAGGTGCCGCGCTGGCGGGAGAAGCCGACGAAGACGGACGGGCTGGAGATCACGGTGGCCCCGCCGACCAGGGCGAGCGAGCACTCGCCGGAGCGCAGCGACTGCGCGGCCAGGTGGAGGGAGACCAGCGAGGAGGAGCAGGCGGTGTCGACGGTGACGGCCGGGCCCTCCAGGCCGAGGGTGAACGCGACCCGGCCGGAGGTGACGCTGGTGGCGATGCCGGTCAGCAGGTGGCCCTCGGAGCCGCTGCTCTGCGCGGCGGGGTCGGTGCCGTAGCCCTGGTTGTAGGCGCCGGCGAAGACGCCGGTCGGGGTGCCGCGCAGCGAGGCGGCGTCGATGCCCGCGTGTTCGAGCGCCTCCCAGGCGACCTCCAGCAGCAGGCGCTGCTGCGGGTCCATGGTGACCGCCTCGCGCGGGCTGATGCCGAAGAAGCCGGCGTCGAACTCGGTGGCGTCGTACATGAATCCGCCGTGGCGGGCGTACGAGGTGCCGGGGTGGTCGGGGTCGGGGTCGTACAGGTTCTCGAGGTCCCAGCCGCGGTCCTGCGGGAACGGGCCGATCGCGTCGGAGCCGTTCGCGAGCAGCTGCCACAGCTGCTCGGGGCTCTGCACGCCGCCGGGGAACCGGCAGCCCATGCCGACGATGGCGATCGGCTCCTGGTTCCGCTCCTCGACCTCCGCGAGTCGTCGGCGGACCTGGCGCAGATTAGCCGTCACGAGCTTCAGATAATCGCGGAGCCTGTCTTCGTTGGCCATTTAATTCCGCCACCCCTGCTTGCCGAGGATATGCCAATTCTGAATCTGCACAGCCGCGGTGCGGGATTACCGCGGGAAATGACGCGGGACCGGGCTCGCCCCGTTCTTCCGCAACCGGAATCGCCGTACCTGCCAAGGCCGAGCCCACCAGCGACAGGAACGTATCCACCGTCGGAGGACGCCGCCAACCGTGGCAGTTGAACACGCCGAACACTTGAACCCGGCCGTCCCGGGCGACCGGACCGGGGAATACGACACCCGGTCCGCGGCCCCGCGGGGCCGAATAGCACTGAATACCACACCCGGCCGATTCGGGTCCAGGATCCCGGGGCCGGACCGGGGTCCGGCCCCGGCCCGGCAGGGGCCCGGCAGGGGGTTAGCTCAGGGGTCGGCGCAGGGGTCGGCGCCGGGGGTCGGCGCAGGGGTCAGCGCCAGCGCCGACACCGACACCGACGCCGGGGCCGGGGCCGGGTCAGAGCGCGCTCTCGCCGCGCATCCACTGCCCGAGCGTCCGCCGCGGGTACCTGACCACCACGTCGCCGTTGCGCACCCGGCCCCGCAGGTTCACCCGCAGCTGGGTCGGTTCGTTCCAACTCTCCCTGGGCACGCGGACCTTGAGGTCGCCGCCGACGGAGAGTTCGTGGGTGGCCACCACGATGCCGGGCCGGACGACGACGAGCAGGTCGCTGCCGATGCCCAGGTGCACGTCCAGGTCGAGGACGGGGTGGGTGATCACCGCCTGGGTGAAGTCCAGGCAGGCGTCACCGACGTGCATCCGCAGGTCCAGCCGGCGCGGGACCTCCCAGGGGCCGACCCGGCGCAGGGTGCCGAAGCGCTGGGTGACCTCCACCAGGTCCCGGCTCGGCCCGGGTTCGATCCGGGGCACCGGCGGCGGCGGGAGCGGCGCGGCCGGCGGGGTGACCGGCAGGTCCCTGGTCAGCGCGGCCAGTTCGCCGAACGTCCGGGCGTTCAGCGCCACCGTGAGGCGCTCGTCGAGCTCGTCCACGGTGATCCGGCCGTCGGCGGCGGCGTCGCGGAGGATCTCGACCACCTCGTCCCGGTCCGTGTGCGAGGCCCGCATCTGCGCCGCGGGGACCCGCTTGCCGTCGGGGCTCCCTGACGATCCGTCGTCCGCCATGTCCCGGCACGCCCTTCCTCGTACGTGGGGTCGCGTCCTTCCGACGGTACATGACACCGGATCACCGGTCGGCCGCAACCCGCGGATCCGGTGCCGTTCAACCGGCGGCCCCGGCCCGGCCCGGCCGTTCCCCGAGGCCGGAACGCCCTGGAGCGCACGGGCAGTTGAACGGCGCGACAGTGCGTCCCGGGCGCCGCTACGGTCGGCCGGGCTGAGCGCCACCGCAATCCGCCGTCGACCGCGAGGAAGTGCACGGGACCATGGAAACGTCACTGGTGAGTCTTGTCATGGGGTCCTTCACCTCGGCCACGGTCGGCGCCGCCGCCCGCCTGGGCATCGCCGACGCCCTGGCCGCCGGACCGCTCGGGCCCGACGAGCTGGCCGCGGCGGTGGAGGCCGACCGGGACGCGCTGGTCTCGCTGATGACCGCGCTGATCGCGCTCGGCGTCTTCACCGAGGACGCGGAGGGCCGCTACGGCAACTCCCCGCAGTCCGAGCTGCTGCGCACCGACCACCCGGACTCGATGCGCTACCTGACCGCCCTGCTGTGCGGCCTGTACGCGCAGGCCGCGGCCGGCGGCCTGACCGAGGCCGTGCGGACCGGCACCTCGGTGATGCCGCACGCGTTCGGCGTCCCGCTCTACGAGTACCTCGACAAGGACCCCGAGGCCGCCCGGATCTTCGACCTCGCCATGCAGGACTGGGCCCGGCCGATCGGCGCGGTGCTCGCCGAGCACGTCCCGTTCGAGGACGTCCGCACCGTCATCGACGTCGGCGGCGGCAACGGCACCCTGCTGAAGACGATCCTGGCCGCCCACCCGCACCTGTCCGGCGTCTGCGTGGACCGCCCCGACACCTGCCGCCGCGCCGAGGCCGAGCTGCGGGCCTCCGGTGACGCCGACCTCGCCGCCCGGCTCTCCTTCCGGGCCGCCGACATCCTGCACGAGGTCCCGGCCGGCGGCGACCTCTACATCCTCAAGAACGTGCTGCACGACTGGAGTTCGGAGAGCGGCGTGCGCATCCTGGGCAACATCCGGGAGGCGATGGCGGCCGGCACCCCCGACGGCTCCCCCACCCTGCTGGTCATCGACCCGCTGGCCGAGCACGACTCCGGCGCCGCGTTCCGCAACGTCATCAAGATGATCGTCGGCGAGGCCCGCACCCGCGAGCGCACCGAGGCCGACATCCGCCGCGAGGCCGCCGAGGCGGGCCTGGCGGTCACCGCCGTCACCCCCTGCCCGTCCGACCTCAGCGTCGCCACCTGCGTGCTGGCCTGACCGGAACGGCCGCTGCGGCCGACCGCCGTCACGCGCTCCCCGGCCGGACCAGGCCGGTCTCGTAGGCGATGACCACCAGCTGGGCGCGGTCGCGGGCGCCCAGCTTGGTCATCGCCCGGTTGACGTGGGTCTTGGCGGTCAGCGGGGTGACGAACAGCCGCTCGGCGATGTCGTCGTTGGAGAGCCCGGCCGCGACCAGGGCGACCACCTCCTGCTCGCGGGCGGTGAGCACGTCGAGCCGGGGCAGCGCGGCCCGGCGGCCCGGGTCGGGCTGGGCGAGGAAGCGGCCGATCAGGGCCTTGGTGGCGGCCGGGGAGAGCAGCGAGTCGCCGGCCGCCACGACCCGGACGGCGTCCAGCAGCTCCTCCGGGTCGATGCCCTTGCCGAGGAAGCCGCTGGCTCCGGCGCGCAGCGCCTCGGCCACGTACTCGTCGCTCTCGAAGGTGGTGAGGACCAGCACCTTGACGCCGGCCAGGTCCTCGTCGGCGGTGATCAGCTTGGTCGCGGCCAGGCCGTCCAGGTCGGGCATCCGGATGTCCATCAGGACCAGGTCGGCGCGCGCGGAGCGGGCGAGCGCGACGGCCTCCCGCCCGGTGCCGGCCTCGCCGACCACCTCCAGGTCGGGGGCGGAGTCGATCAGCAGCCGGAAGGTGCCCCGGAGCAGGGCCTGGTCGTCGGCCAGCAGGACGCGGACGGTCATGGACGGGGCCTTCCTCGCGGTCGGTTCTCTCGGGCCCGGGGCGGGTCAGCCCCGGGAGCAGGTGCGGCCGCCGGCGGCGGGCAGCGGCAGTTCGGCGTGGACGCGGAAGCCCCGGTGGGTGCGGGTTCCGGTGGTGCGGGGCCCGGCGCTGAGGGTGCCGCCGGCGGCGCGGGCGCGCTCGTGCATGCCGATCATGCCGTGCCCGGTGCCCTCGCCGTTGCCCTGCCCCGGGCCCTCGACCGGGCCGGCGCCGTCGTCCTCGACGGTGATCCGCAGCTGTTCGGGGCCGAAGTCGAGGCGGACGCGCGCGGTGGCGGGCCCGGCGTGCTTGTGGGTGTTGGTGAGCGCCTCCTGGATGATCCGGTAGGCGGTCAGGTCGGTGATCGGCGGCAGTTCGACGGGCGCGCCGGAGCGTTCCAGGGCGACGGGCAGGCCGGAGTGCCGGAAGGCGTCGAGCAGGTCGTCGAGCCCGGCCAGGCCGGGGGCGGGTTCGCGCGGCGCGGCGGCGGCCCGGTCGCCGCTGTGGCGCAGCAGGCCGACGGTGGCGCGCAGTTCGTCGAGCGCGGTGCGGCTGGTGTCGCGGATCCGCTCCAGGGCCCGGTAGGCGTGCTCGGGGTCGGTGCGCATCAGGTGGTGGGCGACGCCGGCCTGGGCGTTGACCAGGGTGATGTGGTGGGCGACGACGTCGTGGAGTTCGCGGGCGATCCGCATCCGCTCCTCGGTGACCCGGCGGCGGGCCTCCTCCTCGCGGGTGCGTTCGGCGCGTTCGGCGCGTTCGACGGCGGAGGCGAGCAGTTCGCGGCGGCTGCGGACGGCGTCGCCGATCGCCACCGACAGGCAGGGCCAGGCGATCAGGCCGAGGTTCTGCGGGAGCTCCTCCAGGCCGGGGCGGACGATCAGCGCGGTGAGGGTGAGCGCGGCGGCGGCGCAGCAGCCGGTGCGCCAGGCGGTGCGCCGGTCGGTGCGGGTGGCGACAGCGTACAGCGCGACGCCGACGGCGAACATGGAGATCCCGAGGGTCTCGGGGCGCGGGCCGGGCGTGAACGGGATCAGCACCAGTTCGACCACGCCGATCAGCACGGTCGCGGCGGCCACCGGCACCGGCCACCGGCTGCGGGCCAGCAGCGGCAGGCAGGAGCCCAGCAGGAACAGCAGGTAGGCGGTGACCGAGGCGTCGCGGTGGTAGGCGGTGGCGCCGGTGACGGGCGCGGCGATCAGGAAGCAGCCCAGCGCCACCGCCACGTCGACGCGCTGCGGGCGCCCGCCGCACCACCGTCTGAGCATCTCCGTCATCCGCACTCCTCCACCGTACGCAGTCCGGTCGCACGCGGCGGGGCCCGGCCGGTCCCGTCGGCCGGCCGGGCCC
>NZ_JBHUWH010000458.1:0-6110 GCF_042670125.1 Kitasatospora sp. NPDC057198
GGGCACCACCGCTTCGTGGCGGACGGCCGCTGACCAGGGCCTACAGCACCTGCAGCACCTTGCGCAGCTCGAACGGCGTGACCTCGGAGCGGTACTCCTCCCACTCCTGGCGCTTGTTGCGCAGGAAGAAGTCGAAGACGTGCTCGCCCAGCGTTTCGGCGACGAGTTCGCTGCGCTGCATCAGGTCGATGGCCTCGCCGAGGTTCTGCGGCATGGGCTGGATGCCGAGGGCGCGGCGCTCGGCGTCGGTGAGGGCCCAGACGTCGTCGTCGGCGCCGGGGGGGAGTTCGAGGTTGTCCTCGATGCCCTTGAGCCCGGCGGCGAGGGTGACGGCGTAGGCGAGGTAGGGGTTGCAGCCGGTGTCGAGGGAGCGGACCTCGATGCGGGTGGAGCCCTGCTTGCCGGGCTTGTACATCGGGACGCGGATCAGGGCGGAGCGGTTGTTGTGGCCCCAGCAGATGTAGGAGGGGGCTTCGCCGCCGGCGCCGGCGGTGCGCTGGGAGCCGCCCCAGATGCGCTTGTAGGAGTTGACCCACTGGTTGGTGACGGCGGCGGTCTCGGCGGCGTACTTGAGCAGGCCGGCGATGAAGGAGCGGCCGACCTTGGAGAGCTGGTACTCGGCGCCGGACTCGTGGAAGGCGTTGCGGTCGCCCTCGAAGAGGGAGACGTGGGTGTGCATGCCGGAGCCGGGGAAGTGCGAGAACGGCTTGGGCATGAAGGAGGCGTGGACGCCCTGTTCGAGGGCGACCTCCTTCATGACCAGGCGGAAGGTCATGATGTTGTCGGCGGTGGAGAGCGCGTCGGCGTAGCGCAGGTCGATCTCCTGCTGGCCGGGGGCGCCCTCGTGGTGGCTGAACTCGACCGAGATGCCCATGGATTCGAGCATGGTGATGGCCTGGCGGCGGAAGTCGTGGCCGATGCCGCGCGGGGTGTGGTCGAAGTAGCCGGACTGGTCGGCGGGGGTGGGCGGGGTGCCGTCGCCGGGGAGGTCCTTGAGGAGGAAGAACTCGATCTCGGGGTGGGTGTAGAAGGTGAAGCCGAGGTTGGACGCCTTCTCCAGGGTGCGCTTGAGGACGTAGCGCGGGTCGGCGTAGGAGGGGGAGCCGTCGGGCATCAGGATGTCGCAGAACATCCGGGCGGTGCCGGGGTTCTCGGAGCGCCACGGCAGTATCTGGAAGGTGGTCGGGTCCGGCTTGGCGATCATGTCGGACTCGTAGACCCGGGCGAAGCCCTCGATCGCCGAGCCGTCGAAGCCGATGCCCTCCTCGAACGCCTGCTCCAGTTCCGCCGGGGCGACCGCGACCGACTTGAGGAACCCGAGCACGTCGGTGAACCACAGTCGGACGAACCGGATGTCACGCTCCTCGAGCGTGCGAAGCACGAACTCCTGCTGCTTGCCCATGGGGACAGTCTCACCTCTGCTCTTTACGCCCGTGTTACGCCGCCCGCACCGGCCGGCCCGGCCCGGCGAAGACCTCGCGCGGACCGCGTCGCCACCCATCATGGCGGATCATCGCCCGCTTGCCGATCCCTGGCGGTTCCGGGGGGCGGCGGACGCGCGGGGCCGGACGGAGGCACCCCCCGCGACATAACGTCAGTTAGACGATTACACTCGTGGGCATGCCGAATCTGCGTCTCGCCCTGTGCCAGATCGACCCCTGGGTCGGTGACCTCGCCCGCAACAGCGAGGAGGTGCTGCGCTGGTCGAAGCGGGCCGCCGGGTCCGGCGCCGACCTGATCGCCTTCCCGGAGATGGTGCTGACCGGGTACCCGGTGGAGGACCTCGCCTTCCGCGGCTCGTTCGTCGAGGGCTCGCGCGCCGCGCTGGTCGACCTGGCGGCGAAGCTGGCCGCCGAGGGCCTGGGCGACACCCCGGTGGTCGTCGGCTACCTGGGCCGCGGCGAGCCGGGCACCCGGTACGCGGGCCGGCCGCAGAACTGCGCGGCGGTGCTGCGCGGCGGCGAGGTGGTGACCAGGTTCGCCAAGCACTTCCTGCCGAACTACGGCGTGTTCGACGAGTACCGGTACTTCGTGCCGGGCGACCAGCTGACGGTGCTGCGGCTGCACGGCGTGGACGTGGCGCTGGCGATCTGCGAGGACATCTGGCAGGAGGGCGGCCGGGTCGCCGCCACCGGCCAGGCGGGCGCGGGCCTGCTGCTGTCGATCAACGGCTCGCCGTACGAGCGCGACAAGGACGACGTCCGGCTGGAGCTGGTCAGGCGCCGGGCGGCCGAGGCGGGCTGCCCGCTGGTGTACCTGAACATGGTGGGCGCGCAGGACGAGCTGGTCTTCGACGGCGAGTCGATGGTGGTCACCGAGGGCGGCGAACTGCTGCTGCGCGGGCCGCAGTTCGAGGAGGCGCTGCTGGTGGTCGACCTCGACCTGCCGGCCGCGGCCGAGGACGGGCTGCCGGACGGCACGGTGCTGGCCGACGGCCTGAAGCTGACCAGGGTCGACCTGGGCGGCGCCCCGAAGGAGCGGTCCGAGCCGCTCGCGCCGCAGGTCGGCGAGCGGCTGGACGACGAGGCCGAGGTGTACGCGGCGCTGGTCGAGGGCACCCGGGCGTACGTCCGCAAGAACGGCGCGCGCTCGGTGCTGATCGGCCTGTCCGGCGGCATCGACTCGGCGCTGGTCGCGGCGATCGCGGTGGACGCCGTCGGCGCGGAGAACGTGTACGGCGTCTCGATGCCCTCGCGCTACTCCTCGCAGCACTCCCGGGACGACGCGGCCGAGCTGGCCCGCCGCACCGGCCTGCACTTCCGCACGGTGTCGATCGCCCCGATGTTCGACGCGTACATGGGCGCCGCCGAGCTGACCGGCCTGGCCGAGGAGAACCTGCAGTCCCGGCTGCGCGGCACGCTGCTGATGGCGATCTCCAACCAGGAGGGGCAGCTCGTCCTGGCGCCGGGCAACAAGAGCGAGCTGGCGGTCGGCTACTCGACGCTGTACGGCGACTCGGTGGGCGCGTACGGGCCGATCAAGGACGTCTACAAGACGCTGATCTTCAAGCTGGCGCGCTGGCGCAACGCGGCGGCCGAGGCGCGCGGCGAGGTGCCGCCGATCCCGGAGAACACCATCTCCAAGCCGCCGTCCGCCGAGCTGCGCCCGGACCAGGTGGACACCGACTCGCTGCCCGACTACGACCTGCTGGACGCCGTCCTGACCAGGTACGTGGAGGGCGACGAGGGGCGGGACGCGATCGTCGCCGCCGGGTTCCCGGCCGAGGTGGTGGACCGGGTGGTGCGGCTGGTGGACACCGCCGAGTACAAGCGGCGGCAGTACCCGCCGGGCCCGAAGGTCTCGCCGAAGAACTTCGGCCGCGACCGCCGGCTGCCGATCACCAACCGCTGGCGGCAGGGCTGAGCACCGCGGCGGCGCGCGGCTGACAGCGGGGGCGCGAAGGGCTAGGGTGAGCGCCGCGGCGCGCGCCAGGCGCGTCAGGTGCGCGCCCGGCGCGCCCGGATCGAGGAGGTGGGAGAGATCACCGTGCAGGTCGTCGAGGTGCTCCCCCGCCGCCGGGTCGCGGCCTGACCGGACGGGGAGCCCGCCAGGCTCTTCGAGAGGTCCCCGTGTCACTCCCCCCTTCCCCCGTGATCGACCGGCTGCGCGCGGCCGGGTGCGTCTTCGCCGAGGACGAGGCCCGGCTGCTGCTGGCCGCCGCCCCCGACCCCGCCCGGCTCGACGAGCTGGTCCGGCTGCGCTGCGCCGGCCGGCCGCTGGAGCAGGTGGTCGGCTTCGCCGAGTTCGCCGGGCTGCGCGTCGCGCTCGCCCCCGGGGTGTTCGTGCCGCGCCGGCGCAGCGAGTTCCTGGTCGAGCGGGCCGCCGCGCTGGGCCGCCCCGGCGCGGTGCTGCTCGACCTGTGCTGCGGCTCCGGCGCGATCGGCGCGGCGCTGGCCGCCCGGCTCGGCCCCGGCGTCGAACTGCACGCCGCGGACATCGACCCGGCCGCGGTGGCCTGCGCCCGCCGCAACCTGGCCCCGTACGGCGGACGGGTGCACCTGGGCGACCTGGACGCGCCGCTGCCGCCCGGCCTGCTCGGCCGGGTCGACCTGCTGCTGGCCAACGCCCCGTACGTGCCGACCGGCGAGATCCCGCTGCTGCCCCCGGAGGCCCGCGACCACGAGCCCGCGGTGGCGCTGGACGGCGGCGCGGACGGCCTGGCCGTGCAGCGCCGGGTCGCGGCGGCCGCCCCGCGCTGGCTGGCGCCCGGCGGCCGGGTGCTGGTCGAGACCAGCGCCCGCCAGGCCCCGGCCACCGCCGCCCTGCTGGCGGCCGCGGGGCTCGACCCGCGCACCGAGCAGGACGGGGAGCGGGACGCCACCGTGGTGATCGGGCGGCGTCAGTAGCGGTAGTCGGCGAGCACCGCGAGGTGGTCGCTGGCGTCCGCCGGGAGGGTGCGGGAGTCGGTCGGGACCAGGCCGCCCTTGCTGAGGATCTGGTCGATCCGGGCGGTCGGGAAGGAGGCGGGCCAGGAGAAGCCGAAGCCGTCGCCGGCCGCGCCCTGGGCGGAGCGCATCTGCGAGGTGACCGGGGCCAGGCTGCGGTCGTTCATGGTGCCGTTGAGGTCGCCGAGCAGCAGTACCCGGCGCAGCGGCTCGTGCTCGATCGCGTCGCCGAGGGCCTGCGCGCTGACGTCGCGCCGGCCGGCGGTGAAGCCGCTGTCGAACTTGACCCGCACCGAGGGCAGGTGGGCGACGTACACCGCGAGCGGGCCCTTGGGGGTGCTGACCCGGGCGCGGAAGGCCCTGGGCCAGCCCATCTTGAGGTCGACCACCGAGACCTCGTCGATCGGGTAGCTGGACCACAGCCCGACGGTGCCCTCCACCACGTGGTACGGGAAGGCGGCGGCCAGCCCCTCGGCGTACCCGGGGGCGGCGGACGCGGACAGCTCCTCCAGCGCGACGATCTCGGCGCCGGAGCCGGTGAGCATCCGGACGGTGCCCTGCGGGTCGTCGTTGGCGGCGGCCACGTTGTGGGTCAGGACGGTGAAGTCGCCGGGCCCGCTGCTCTTGTCGACCAGCAGCGCGCCGAACAGGTTCAGCCACACCGCGCCGGGCAGCAGCGCCGCGACCAGCGCCACCCCGGCGCGCCGCCACAGCGCGAGCCCGAGCAGCACCGGGACGGCCAGGCCCAGCCAGGGCAGGAAGGTCTCCAGCAGGCTGCCCAGGTTGCCGACGGCGTTGGGCACCTGGGCGTGGAACACCAGCAGCAGGGCGGCCAGCAGGCCGAGCACGCTGAGCGGCCACCCGCGCCGCCAGTCGAGCCAGCGGCGCAGCCTCTCCCGCCGCCCCTCGGGCCGTGCCGGCTCCTGCGCCAGTACCGCCGGGCCGTCCGCCCGCACCATCGTCCGCTCCTCGCCGCCGCACCCGGCCGGTCCGCCCGCCGGCCCCGTCCTTGACCTGGACCGATCCGATTCTCGGCTCAGCCTATGACGGGATGGACGCGGCGAAGTGCCCGGAAAGTTCCAGGTCTGCGCCGGACGGGGCGGCCGGGGGGCGGCGGAGCGGTCAGCGGGCGGGCCCGGCGCCGATGCCGTGCAGGGCGGCGTCGACCATCTGCCGGGGCAGGTCCGGGTCCTCCAGCGGCGCGTCGTCCCACAGGACGGTGCGCAGCAGGATCGGGCCGATCAGCAGTTCGCAGAGCAGTTCCTGGTCCAGGTCGGCGCGCAGTTCGCCCGCCTCGACGCCGCGCCGGACGATCTGCCGGACCAGTTCGCGCCGGGGGCGCACCACCCGCTCCTGGTAGGTGTGCTTGAGCTCGGGCCAGCTGTTCATCTGCCCGAGCGCGGAGCGGACGACCCAGCGGGAGCGCTTGATCAGGCCGCGCCGGCGCATGTAGTCGACGGCGTTGATCAGGTCGTCCCGGTAGGTCGGGCCGGTCAGCGGGGGCAGCGGCTCCTCCAGCCGGGCCACCACGTCCACCAGCAGGGCCTCCTTGTTGGGCCAGCGCCGGTAGATGGTGGCCTTGCCGACGCCCGCCTCGGCGGCGATCCGCTCGATGGACAGCTCGGACAGGCCGGTGCCGTCCTCCATCAGCTTCTCGACCGCGGCGTAGATGGCCTGTTCGGCGGCTTCGCTGCGCGGACGGCCCCGCCGCGGAGCGTCCTGCTC
>NZ_JBHUWH010000459.1:0-6105 GCF_042670125.1 Kitasatospora sp. NPDC057198
CAACTCACCACGGAGCCGCTCCACATCCCCCAGCTTCACACCTGAAGAATGCCCACCAACAGGCAAGATCACCCAACGTAACGAAGCACTACTAGTAGAAGTGCCGCAGCCGGGGCCACAGTTGCGACCACGGGGCGGCCGTCCCCGTGCACAGCAGCACCGGCGCGTGCTGCTCCTCGTTCGCCAGCCCGTACCCGTTGTCGACCTCGGCGACCCGGCGGCAGCCGGTGAAGAACCGCTCGACCGCCGGGTACGGCTCCGGGTGGACGAGGACGACCGGGCCGGTCGCCGAGTCCGGCGGCGGGCCCCAGTCGTGGAAGGACATGTGGCCCGAGTACGCGGTCGGCAGCCCGTAGCGGGCACCGTAGCGCACCAGCGCCCCGGCCTCGCCGTAGTCGGTGGCGAACACCACTGCCCGCCCGCGCTGCTCCGGCGGGACGGCCGCCCAGCCCGCCGCGACCGCCGCCGTCAGCTCCGGCCACCCCACCTGCTCGGCGGACTCCGGGTAGAGGGCCGACACCGGCCCGAGCCACCGGGGCGACAGGACGGGCAGCGTGATCAGCGAGTTGACCAGCGCGGCGACCAGCAGCAGCCCCACCAGGCGCACCCGGCCGCGCCGGTGCTCCGGTCCGGGCCGCCACAGCCGCTCGGCGACCGGTTCGCACCCGGCGGCCATCACCAGCAGCAGCGGCGGCAGCGCGTAGTACGGCTTGCCGCCGAGCGCCAGCACCAGGGCGCACAGCACCAGGTACGCGTACCCCAACGGCCTTGCCCAGCGCACCCGTTCGTCGTCGCGCAGGCGGCGGAACCCGGCCAGCCAGACCGGGATCAGCACGGGGGAGAGGTAGACCAGCTGCATCGGGACGAAGGTCAG
Source organism: Kitasatospora sp. NPDC057198 (assembly GCF_042670125.1). NCBI lineage: Bacteria > Bacillati > Actinomycetota > Actinomycetes > Kitasatosporales > Streptomycetaceae > Kitasatospora > Kitasatospora sp. NPDC057198. The sequence continues at coordinate 875 of NZ_JBHUWH010000459.1, forward strand.
CCGGTTGGCCAGGCCGTCCTGGTCGCTGATGCCGGAGGCGACGGTGAGCTGCGGCCAGCCGTGCGTCGCCTCCCAGTACAGGTTCGGCGCCGCCACCAGCAGCGCCAGCAGTGCCCCCGCGGGCAGCCACCGGCCGCGCAGCACCGCGCGTGCGTCCGGCCCGCAGCAGGCGACGGCCGGCAGCAGGGCGGCGGCCAGCAGCAGCACCAGGTCCTTGTTCAGCAGGGCGATCCCGCTCACCGCGCCGACCGCGAGCCACCAGCGCCGGTCACCGGTGCGCAGCAGGCGCAGCACCAGCACGCCCAGCACCGTCCAGACGAACAGGTCGAAGCTCGCCGTGCTCAGCATGTGCCCGAGCGCCAGTACCAGCGCCGAGACCGCCGCCCCCGCCGCCGCCAGCACCTGACCGGCCCGCCGCGCCCCCAACTCCCTTGCGGCGAAGGCGATCAGCACGACGGTGGCCGCACCCAGCAGCACCGCGACCGCCCGCAGCCCGGCCGGCCCGTCCCCGAACACGGACGTCGACAGCCGCGCCAGCAGCGGTGTCAGCGGCGGCTGGTCGACGTACCCCCAGGCCAAGTGCCGCCCGGCGGCCATGAAGTACAGCTCGTCCCGGTGGAATCCGTACCGCCCCACCAGGCACGCCTGCAACGCCGTGACCGCGGCCGCCACCCCGAGTACCGGGCCGAGGGCGAAGCGGGGCAAGGCAGTTGGGCGGCCCGGCCCGGAGTCCTCGGCCGCGTTTGAAGTGTTCCCCCCTGTATCCATACGGGGGAGTGTGGCAGCGCGGGCCGTTCGTGCCCATCCGGGTCATCCCTGATCCGGCATCAGGAATCCCCCTAGGGAAGGGCGTTGACGGCAGCGTTCTCCTCCGCCCGGTCGGCGCTCCGGCCCCCGGGGCGGGCCGCCGCCGCCGGCACCGGGCCGACGGTCGGCGCGCAGCACCCCGCCTCCGCCGGGAAGGGGAGCTAGCCTGGGTCCGTGCAGCAGTTCCGCAGGCGCGACCGGCGCCCGCCCCGGCGCGGGGCGGGGGCTGCGGGCCGCCCCGGGTGGGCCGCCGCCCCGGGCGAGCGGGTGGTGCTGGTCGGCCACTTCTCCGCCCGCCGACGGGACTTCGCGGCGGTGATGGCCGCGGCCGCCGCCGCCCTGGAGGCCCGCGGGTTCCGGGTGGTGGACCAACTGGTGCAGCGGCGCGGGGTCTCGGCGGGCGGCGCCCGGAAGATGGCCCTGCCGCACTCGGAGCGCACCCTGCTGAGCGGCGGCAAGGTCCGCGAGGTGGCCCTGGCCTGCGAGCGGACCGGCGCCGCGGCGGCCGTCTTCGTCCCCGCCCTGACCGACCGCCAGCGGCACGCCCTGACCGCCCTGCTGGGCCGCCCCGCGCTCGGCCTGCCCGACCTGCTCCCCGAGGGACTGCCCGCCGTGCCGCCCGCACCGAAGACCCCGGAAGCCCCGGAAGCCCTGGACACCCTGGCGACCGAGGCGCGGCGGGAGGGCGGCGCGGAGATCGACCTGCTGCCGACGGTCGAACTGGCCCGGCTGATGAACGCCGAGGACCGGACGGTCCCGGAGGCGGTGGCCGCGGCCCTCCCGGCGATCGCCGCGGCGGTGGACGCGATCGTCGAACGGATGCGCCGCGGCGGCCGGTTGGTGTACGCCGGGGCCGGCACGGCCGGACGGCTCGGGGTGCTGGACGCGAGCGAGTGCCCGCCGACCTTCGACACCGCGCCCGGCCAGGTGGTCGGGCTGATCGCGGGCGGCCCCGCCGCGCTCACCTCCGCCCTCGAGGGCGCCGAGGACGACCGGGCCGCCGCCGTCGCCGACCTGGCCGCGCTCGACCTGACCGCCGCCGACACCGTGATCGGCGTCTCCGCCTCCGGCCGCACCCCGTACGCGCTGGCCGCCGTCGAGCACGCCCGCGCGCTCGGGGCGCTCACCGTCGCCCTGGTGGGCAACCGGGGCTCCGCGCTCGGGGAGGCGGCCGAGCACCGGATCGAGGTGGTCACCGGGCCCGAACTGCTGGCCGGATCCACCCGGTTGAAGGCCGGGACGGCACAGAAACTGGTGCTCAACACGGTCTCGACGATCGTCATGGTCCGGCTCGGCAAGACCTACGGGGACCTGATGGTCGACCTCCGGGCGACCAACGCCAAGCTGCGCGCCCGCTCCCGCCGGATCGTCGCCGTCGCCACTGGCGCCGCCCCGGCCGACGCGGACGCCGCGCTGGCCGCCACCGGCGGCCGGGCCAAGGACGCGATCCTGCTGCTGCTCGCCGGCGTGGACGCGCCCACCGCCGCCGCCCTGCTGGCGCGCCACGGCGGCGTACTGCGCGACGCCCTGCGCGACGCTCCGCCCGGGACCCTGTGCGAGGCCCCGCCCGGAGCCCCGCCCGGGGCCCCCGGGGACGCCCCGGGCTGAGCGGTCAGAGTTCCTGCTCGGCCCAGATGGTCTTGCCGCGCGGGGTGTGCCGCGTCCCCCAGTTGCGGCACAGCTGGGCCACCAGCAGCAGGCCGCGGCCGCCCTCGTCGTCGTTGTGGGCGCGGCGCAGGTGCGGGGCGGTGCTGCTGCCGTCGGAGACCTCGCAGATCAGCACCCCGCCGTCCCGGATCAGCCGGAAGCCGATCGGCGGCCGCCCGTAGCGGACCGCGTTGGTGATCAGCTCGCTGACCACCAGCTCGGTGACGAAGGACGCCTCCTCGATCCCCCAGTCGGCGAGCTTCGAGGTCGCCAGCTTGCGGGCGCGGGCCACCTCGGACGGGTCGTGGCGCAGCGGCCAGTCGGCGACGTCCTGGGTGTGTAGGCCGTGGGTGCGGGCCAGCAGCAGGGCGACGTCGTCGGTCGGGGCGTCCGGGCCGAGGGTGGTGGAGAGCACCTGGTCGCACAGGTCCTCCAGCGAGCCGGCCGGGGAGGCGAGGGCGGCTCCGAGCCGGCCGAGGCCGAGTTCGGGATCGCCGCGCAACTCGGAGGCGCGCAGCAGGCCGTCCGTGTACAGGGCCAGCACGCTGCCCTCCGGCACCTCCAACTCGGCCGCCTCGAACGGGAGTCCGCCCAGGCCCAGCGGCGGCCCGGCCGGCAGTTCGGGGAAGACCACGCTGTTGTCCGGCCCGACCAGGGCGGGCCCCGGATGCCCGGCCCGGGCCAGCGCGCAGGACCGGGTCACCGGGTCGTACACCGCGTACAGGCAGGTCGCGCCGACGCTGCTGCCGGCCCAGGCGGTGCCGCCCTCGGGCAGCTCGTCCAGATCGACCCGCAGCACCAGGTCGTCGAGATGGGTGAGGAGTTCGTCCGGCGGCATGTCGATGTCGGCCAGCGTGCGCACCGCCGTGCGCAGCCGTCCCATCGCGGCCGAGGCGGGCACGCCGTGGCCCACCACGTCGCCCACCACCAGGGCCACCCGGGCGCCGGACAGCGGGATCACGTCGAACCAGTCGCCGCCGACGCCCTCCCGGCCGCCCGCCGGGAGGTAGCGGAAGGCGACCTCCACGGCGGCCTGCCGGGGCGTCCGGCTGGGCAGCAGGGAACGCTGCAACGCCAGTGCGGTGTCCCGCTGCTGGGTGTACTGGCGGGCGTTGTCGACGGACAGCGCGGCGCGCGCCGTCAGCTCGGTGGCCAGCAGCAGGTCGTCCTCGTCGAACGGATCCGGCGTCCGGTGCCGCAGGAAGATCGCCACGCCGAGCGTCGTCCCGCGCGCGGTCAGCGGCACCAGCAGCGAGGAGTGGATGCCGAACTCCCGCGCCAGCCGCTCCCGTTCGGGCTCCTGGACGAGCCAGGAACGGATCTCCGGATCCCGGTAGTCGGTGCGCAGCGGACGGCCCGAGGCCAGCACCCGGGCCATCGGCGAGTCCGGCGCGATCTCGTCCCCGCGGCCGGCCGCCACCGTGGACTCCGGCACGCCCGGCAGCACCGAGCGCTGCGCGACCCGGTAGAACACCAGCCCGGCGTTCGACGGCGGGCCGCCGCCGAACACCGAATCGAGCAGGTCGACGCCCACGAAGTCCGCGAAGCCCTCGATCGCCACGTCCGCCAACTCCTGTGCGGTGCGCTCCACTTCGAGGGTCGAGCCGATCCGCAGACCGGCCTCGCCGAGCAGCGCGAGCCGCCGCCGGGCCCGTTCCTCCGGGGAGCCCTGCGCGGCGGCCGGGGCGAGGGACGGCAGCGGGGCCGCCTCGGTGGTCAGCGGCCGCAGGGCTTCGGCGGACACCACCCAGGCCGGTTCGCCGCGCGCCGTCCGCACCGGCACCACACCCAGCTCGACCGCCACCGTCTCGTCCTCCGAGCGGCGCAGCCGCACCATCCCGTCGAACGGCCGGTGCCCAACCACCGCGCGCAGCAAGGCGATCGGCAACCGGCCCGCCAGCAGCTCGGCCGCCGGACGCCCGAGCACCCGGCCCGCCCCGAAGCCCGTCAGCCGCTCGGCCGCCGCGGACCAGCCGGTGACCACCCCGCCGCCGTCCACCGTCGCGGTCGCCGCCCGGCCCGGAACCCTAGTCGCCATGTCCGTCGATCCCCTCTCGGAGGCCGCAACCGCCAGGCCGTCCCTCCCAGCATCGCGCCACGGCGTGAGCGCCTCAAACCGCCACGCCGTACGACCGCCGGGCCGGGCCGGTTGACGGACCCCGGCGGTGGGCACGCCAGCGGGTGGAGGACGGACGACGACGGGGGCGGCACACATGGCGGCGACAGCGGACGGATCGTGGGCGGTCACCCTCGACTACTCGCACGACGCGGCGCTCGCCCTCGCCGTCCGTGACGCGCTCGGCCTCGCCGACCCGCTCGGTCTGCCGCCGGTCGACCCGCCGCTCGCCCTCGCGGCCCCCGCCGGCCCCGACCCGTCGCCGCAGTGGCGGGCCTGGTGGGACGACGCGCTGACGGACCACTCCCCGGGCGCGTTCCCACAACTCGACGGCCCGCTGGGGGAGTTCGTCCGGCGGCACGACACCGAACTGCTCACCTGGAGCTCCGCCCGCAAACGGGAGCTGGCCGCACACTCCCGCACCACCCCCGGCCGACCCCGGGCCCACCTGGCCCGCGTGCTGCGCGAACGGGCCGAACGGGCGGGCGTCCGGATCCAGGCGTTCCGGCTGCACGTCCTCGCGCTGCCGGTGGCCGGGCCGCTGTTCCGGCCGGTCCGGGACGGCCTGGCCGTCACCAGCATCGCCCTGGTGGGGGGGGGGGGGGGCGCGCCCCCCCCCCCGCCCGCCCCCCGCCCCGGGGGGGGGGGAAAAAAAAACGGC
>NZ_JBHUWH010000460.1:0-6093 GCF_042670125.1 Kitasatospora sp. NPDC057198
GCCCGGATCAGCCGTCGCTCTCCGCGGCCGGGATGAACGCGCCGGGAACCTCGGCCGGGGCGAGGACGGCCTGTTCGCCCGGGTAGGGGGTCGCCCAGTCGTGGGCCTCGTACCAGGTCAGGTGGTTCATCTGGGCCGGGTTGGCCCGGTCGGCGGCCGCGTCGGGGCCGGACAGCCGCTGCTGCTGCTTCCAGTCCGACCACTTCCGCGCGGTCGCGGCCGCGGCGGCCGGGACGGTCCCGGTCGGCGGGGCGGCGGCCGCCGGGTTCTGCGGGGCCGGGACGTCCGGGCCGCAGGAGGGCGCGGTGGCCAGGCCGTCGGTCAGCGGGGTGCGGTTGGGCAGGGCGGTGAACGGGGTGTAGTCGGGCGTGGCGGTGAAGGCCCCGGTCATCGGGGTGGCCGCGGTGTCCTTCTGGTTCATCGGCCTGATCCCGAGGATCTGCTCGATGGTGCGGACCACGTTGATCTGCGAGTAGTAGCGGCTGTCCACCACCCCGTGCCGGGCGTACGGGCTGATCACCTGGATCGGAGCCCGGTGGCCGTCGACGTGGTCCAGGCCCGCCTGCGAGTCGTCCTCGACGACGAAGACCACCGAGTCCTTCCAGTACGGGCTGTGGGTGATCTCGTCGACGATCTGTCCGACCGCGAGGTCGTTGTCGGCGACCTGGGCGGCCGCGTTGGCCGGGCCGCCGGTGTGGTCGCTGGAGAGCCAGAGCATGTTCAGGTTCGCCGGGCCGTTCTTCTCGAAGTCCTGCTTCCAGATCTGGGCCCGGTAGACGTCCGGGACGCTGGTGTCGAACTTCGGGAAGGCCGGCACCGACACCTCGTTCAGCGAGGGGATCGGCGAGGAGGAGACCAGCCGGTAGGCCGAGCCGGCGCCGGTGGCCGCCATGTTCCTGGTGTCGCAGTACAGGTTCTGCCAGGTCGCGTCGGACGGCTTGGTGAGGAACTGGTGGAACTCGCCGAAGTCCCGCACCGACTTCCCCGCCGCCCGGGCGCCGCTCCACAGCGTGCCGCTGGACTGGTGCCCCAGCGCGTCGTCCTCGGTGTCGTAGCTGCGCAGGTACTCGCCGGCCGAGGACTCGGTGTACTCCGGGTTGTCGGCCTGCATCAGCCAGTTGTGGCCCTCTGCGGAGTTGGTGCCGATGTCGTACGTGTTGTCGTACAGCCCGAACCGGGCGGCCAGCGCGTGCTGGTTGGGCGTCACGTTCTCGCCGAACTGGGCCAGCGCCGGGTCGCCGTTGCCCTGCGGCATGTCGCCGTAGACCTGGTCGTACGTCCGGTTCTCCTTGACCAGCAGGAAGACGTGCTTGATCGTCGACGGGTCGCCGATCTTGTCCGGGACGGGCACCGCCTTGGCCTTGCCACCGGTGGCGAGCTTGGCCGCGTTGTTGGTCCAGTCGTTCTGCGCGAAGACCTTCGCGGTCTGCTTGCGGATCTCCTTGTCGCTCGGCAGCGTGAAGCGCACCAGGCTGGAGGTGGTGTCGTGGGTGGCGTGCCCGGCCGCGGTGGTGGGGCGCAGCGCGTCGATGCCGCGGGTGTTGGCGACCAGCACCTCGTTGCCCGAGGAGGTGATCTGGGACGGGAAGTAGTCGGTCGGCAGCAGGCCCAGGTAGCCCGCCGGCTCCTGCGGGCCCGCGTACCGGTAGACCGCGACCGCGTTGGCCCGGCCCAGGGTGACCAGCAGGTGGCCGTCGTCGGTGAGGGTCACCGCGTTGGGCTCGTAGCCGATCGACGCCTGCGACCACGGCCGGGTGGCGATGGTCTGGACGACCTCGTCCTTGCGGGCGTCGATCACCGAGACGCTGTCGGTGGCGGTGTTGGTGACGAACACCGCGCCGTCCTTGGCGTACACGGCGGTCGGGTGCAGGCCCACGTCGATGCTGCGCGGCGCGGCGGACGGGTCGGCCGGGTCGATCACGCTGACCGTGCCGGTGGTGACGGCGCCGGTCTCCGGGTCGGCCGGGACCTGGGTGCCGTACGAGTTGATGGTGCTCTCGCCGGGCCGGGCCGGACGGCCGCCCTCGTTGCTGACGTACAGCTTGCCGCCCGCCAGGGCGATCCCGCGCGGCGCGTTGCCCACCGCCCAGCTCCGGGTGACGGTGCCCGTCGCGGTGTCGATCGCCACCACCCGGTTCTGGCCGTTGACCGCCGCGTACGCGGTCGAGCCGTCCGCGGAGAAGACCAGCCCGGCCACCAGGGCCTGCCGCGAACCGCTCTTGGTGATCTTCACGGCCACCGGGGCGGTGACGCCGCCGTCCGGGGCGACGTCGAACCGGGTGTAGCCGTCCGGCTGCCCCAGCCACAGCTGCTTCCCGTCGGGCGAGTACGTCGGGCCCTCCTGGCCCACGCTGTTGCTGCCGATCCGCGGCACCGAGCCCGCCGCGCTGCCGACCAGCTGCTGCACCTTCCAGTTCCGCACGTCCACGATCGCCAGCGCCGCGCCGCCGTCGGCGACCGCCGCCGCCAGGTGGGTGCCGTCCGGGCTCACCGTCGAGGACATGATCTTGCCGTTGGGGATGACCAGCCGCTCGCCGTACGGGTCGACGTACTGGTTGTCGGAGACCAGTCGGCCCCGCTCGTAGACCTGGCCGACCCGGTTCTCGCCGAAGGCGTCGCCGTGCGCGAAGCCCACGCCCGCGCTCGCCGCCAGCACCACCGCGGTCGCGGCGGCCGTGAACAGCGTCCGGCGGCCGCGGGAGCGGGGCCTGCCGCTTCCGGGAGTGTCGTCACCGAGGCGTCGCCGTGTGACCTGCATGCTGCGTCATCCCTTCGAAGGAGCGGGGAGCAGCTCGACGTTCCCGTCGAACTGCCAGAGCGGGTTCGGCGCGTCGCCGGTGGGGGTGCGCACCAGGAAGTAGCCGTTCACTTCCTTCGGCCCGTCGCCGTCCGCGACGAACCGCCCGTCGGGGGCGACGTCCAGCTGGTAGACCGCGGTGCCGGTGGCCTCGGTGCCGGGCAGGTGCCAGGTCACGGTGCAGCGCCAGTCGTTGCCCGGCCCCACCGGCTCGACCAGGGTGCTGCCCTTGTCGCAGGACGCGCCGACCCGCAGCTGCTCCTCCGTCACCTCCGGACGGTTCAGCTCGGCGGCCTGCAGGCGGTACAGGTGGGCGAAGGCCACGGCCAGCGAGCGCTGCACCTTGTCCCGGCCGATCCCCGACCCGGACCCGGCCAGCGGGGTCAGCACCCCGGCCGACACCAGCAGCAGCCCGGCCAGCGGCAGCGCCCCCAGCAGGACCGCCCGCCTCCCCGGGCCGTCCTGCGCCGGGGAGGTGAAGTCCCGCCGCAGGAACAGCACCCGGGCCAGCAGCGTCGCCGCCACCGCCCACAGCAGGCTCACCGCGACGCCGACCAGCAGCGGACCGACCTGCGCCGGGCCGGTGAACAGGCCGTTCCAGGAGACGAACGCGTAGCCCGGCAGCGCCAGGCGCACCCCCACCGGCAGCGGCATCAGCTGCGCCGACTGCACCGCCAGCGCCACCAGCGCGGGCAGCAGCAGCCCCATCGGGGAACGCCCCAGGGCGACCGAACCGAGCAGGCCGATCCCGGCCAGCGCCAGCGTCGGCGCCAGCGCGCACAGCCAGGCCAGCAGCACCCGCAGCGCGGCGTCCCCCGGCGACAGCAGGTGCCCGTCCAGGCCCACCAGCGGGTGGTCGCCCACCGCCAGCACGCCGCCCACCGCACCCGACACCGCCAGCCCCGCCACCAGCAGCACCAGCACGCTCAGCGCGGCCAGCGCCTTCGCGGCGAAGATCCGGCGCGGCGAGCGCACCGCCACCAGCAGGTGCCGCCAGGTGCCGAGCCGGTCCTCGGCGGCGAACACGTCACCCGCCACCACCGAGGTCAGCAGCGGCAGCGCCCAGCTCCCCGCGAACCCCAGCACCACCAGCGGCCCGGCCCAGCCGGTGGCGTGCATCCAGCGGCCGAACAGGGTGTCGGTGGGCAGCGTGCCCTGCTGGGCCACGGCGGCCACGAACAGCCCCGGGGCGAGCCAGCAGAGCAGCACCAGCAGGCGGATCCGCCACTGCGAGACCAGCTTCACCAGCTCGAAGCGGTAGACCCGGGCCACCGGCACCCGGCCGGGGGCGGGGGCGGGGGCGGGAACGTCGGGCGCGGCTCCGGGTTCGGGTCCGGCTTCGGGCGAGGTCTTGAGCGCGGCCCCGGTGCGGGCGGTGGTCATCGGCGGGCCCCTTCCGGCTGCCGCTGCTGTTCGGTGAGGGCGAGGAAGGCGGCCTCCAACGGCGAGACCACGGGCGCCAGTTCGCGCACCGCGACGCCGTCCCCGACCAGCCGGGCCACCAGGGCGTCCAGGGCGGGCACCCGGGCGCGCAGCACCAGGTGCGCGGAGCCCTCGGTCCCCGGGGCGGGGCCGTGGCCGGGCCCGGGGTCGGGCAGGCGGACGCCGGGGGTGGCGGCGGCGGTCCGGCGGGCCGCGGCCGGGTCGGAGGTGAGCAGCCGGTAGTCCAGTTCGCGGTCCCCGGCGGCGAGTTCGCGCAGCGGGCCGGAGAAGACCACCCGTCCGGTGGCCAGGACGGTGACCTCGGAGCAGAGCGCCTCCAGGTCGTCCATCCGGTGGCTGGAGAGCACCACGGCGGTGCCCTGTGCCGCGAGCCGGTGCAGGACGCCGTGCACGTGCCGCTTCCCGGCCGGGTCGAGCCCGTTGGCGGGTTCGTCCAGCACCAGCAGCCGGGGCCGGGCGAGCAGCGCGGCGGCCAGGCCGAGGCGCTGGCGCATGCCCAGCGAGAAGCCGCCGGCCCGGTCGTCGGCGACGTCGCTCAGCCCGACCCGGTCGAGCGCGTCCGCTACGGCCTTGCCGTTCCGGCCCCCGCCGCGCAGGGCGGCGAGGGCGGCGAGGTTCTGCCGGGCGGTCAGCGACGGGTACAGGCCGGGGCCGTCGACGAACCCGGCGACGCCGTCGGGGGCGGCGGGCGCCCGGCCCACCGGGGTGCGCAGGATCTCCAGGCTGCCCCGGTCGGCGGCGGCCAGGCCCAGCAGCAGGCCGAGCAGGGTGGTCTTGCCGGCGCCGTTCGGGCCCACCAGGCCGTGGATCCGGCCCCGGGTCACCTCCAGGTCGACGCCGTCGAGCGCGACGACGTCCCCGAAGCACTTGGTGATGCCGCGGGCCCGGACCGCGAGGGGTGCGTCCATGAAGTCCCTTCCTCCGTAGCCGAAGGAGACCCTAGGGACTTGACCCCGTCCGGTCAGGAGCCGGTTCCTGAACGCTCGTGGAACGAAATGCGAGGATCAGCCGCACAACTGACGCCCCCTCGGGCCCTTCAGTGCGCCGGTTCCAGCGCGGCGGCGCAGACCGGACGGGTGCGGGCGCCGTAGGAGCGGGCGGCCAGGACCAGCGCGGTGCCGAGGCCGGCGAAGGCCAGGCCGCCGAACTCGACCATCCACACCACCTGCCAGGCGGCCGTGAACGGCGGCCCCGGCTCCGGCGGGGCCAGCACGCCGGTGGCGAGGAGCAGGGCGAGCACGTTCAGGACGGCCCCGTAGACGGCCAGCGGGACGCCGGTCAGCCAGGCCGGGAGCAGCGGCAGCAGGCGCGGGACGCGCCGGCCGGCCAGCGGGAGCGTCCAGCGCGGGAAGACCTGCCCCCACGGGTGCAGCAGTCCCAGCAGCAGGAACAGCGCGACCGCGGCGGCCAGCACGGTGACGTCGATCCCGGCCGCCGCGGTCGCCGCCGCCGCGCCGGACTCGCCCGGGGTGACGGCCCGGTCCCACTCCGCGGCGGTGACGCCGAGCGCGCTGCCGCCCAGCGTCCAGAGGGTCTTCGCCCCGGCCCAGGGCAGCAGCCCGCAGGCCGGCAGGTACACCGCGAGCCGGGTGCGCCGGGCGGCGGTGGAGGCGGCGGGGTGGACGAGCGGGCCGTCGGAGGTGCCGGGGTGCTCCTGCCCGCAGCGCGGGCAGCGGCCGCGCAGCCGGCGCCGCGAGGAGAGCAGGACGAGCAGCAGCAGGGCCGCGCCGACGGCGTTCAGCAGCACCTGGACCAGGCCGGTGGCGCTCTCGGAGCCGGTCAGCGCGACCAGGGCGACGAAGTGGATCGGCAGGCCGGTGGCGCCCACCGCGAACACCGGCAGCGCCACCGCC
>NZ_JBHUWH010000461.1:0-6084 GCF_042670125.1 Kitasatospora sp. NPDC057198
CCGCAGGACCCCCGCCACCTCAGCGGGCGGGGGCCTGCGGCGCCGTCGCGGGGCTTCGAAGTGGAGGCTCACGGCGGCGTATCCGGCCCGGCAGGCAGCGGTACCGGCAGCTTTCGGCGGGTCGGCGGGCGGGAACCGGTGATCAGTCGAGATCGGCGTACCAGATCCGGCTCGGCGGCTTGTCGGCCTCCACGTGGTCGCTGAAGCGCTTCGGCCTGCCGGGGCGCAGAGCGGGCTTCAACAGCCGCCAGGTGCGCTCGATCCAGGGATCGGTGAAGCCGTCGAATGCGGGCGTCACCTGGAGCAGTACAGCGCCCTCCGGGAGTTCCTCGACCTGGTACGGGTCGATCGCGGTGAAGGCGGCCGGCCCGCCGAGGGCGCGAGCGATCTCGCGCGGGACGACCATCAACCACTCGTACCCGCGCAGCAGTTGCCGTGACTGCGGCAGTGTCATCGAGGGGAGCGGCGGGCCGACCCGCTCCTCGTGCTCGGTGCGCCCGATCGCGCGGGCGTAGCCGATCTGGGCGTAGGACGGGTCGACCTCGCGGGCGAAGTCCCGCAACAGTTCCCGCCAGGCGGGCTGTTCGGCCGGGCCGAAGCGATCCTCCGGAGTCTCGGCAGAGAGTCGGATCCAGTCCGGGCTGTCCTCGTTGCGGGCGACGCCCATCCGCAGCAGTTCCCGGTCCGGCATGCCCTTGCCGTCCAGCACGCAGAGCGCGAGCTCCGCCAACTGGACGTCTCCGGCGAGCCACTTGCGCAGTTGCGGGAGGTTCTTGCGGGTGAGCACCCTGCTCCGGCTGGTGATCCGGCCAGTGTCCCGGTCGACCGTACTGGTGCTCACGAAGCCCCACAGGGCTCCGGGCGGGCCGCACGGCACGGACTTCCTGAGCGAGTCCTCGGGTAGGCCGGTGCTCTCGAGGAGAGCCTGGAGAGCCGGACCCTCCAGGCGCTCCGCGCCCTCGACCAGCCACCGCCAGGCGAGATCGGTCAGCGCCTCGGCGCTGCGGTGCTCACTGTCCATCTCGCATCGGATGGCGTGCTGCATGGGTCTTCCTTCGCTCCTTCTCGAACCGTTCGAGCCGGGCCGGGCGCTGACGAAGCCTACGCCGGCAGGACGACAAGGCCGATGACGGCGCCCACCACCGCCGTTCCGCCGACTGCCTGCTGCTGTCGACCCGACCCAACCGCGTTGCACCGTTCAATGGACACACCCGCCGCCGGCGGTGGGGGATCATGGCGCGACGTGTGTTCCGGCAGGTGAGCGAGATGGGGAGCGGGATGAAGGTCGGGTTCGGGTGGAAGCTGCACGGGGACGGGCGGGCGCCGCGGCCCGGGGCGGTGGTGCGGCCGGACGAGCGGCTGTCCTGGGGGCGGACGGTCGGGCTCGGGGCGCAGCACGTGGTGGCTATGTTCGGGGCGACGTTCGTGGCGCCGGTGCTGATGGGGCTGGACCCGAACCTCGCGGTGATGGTGTCGGGCGTGGCGACGCTGTTCTTCCTGCTGGTGACGCAGGGGCGGATCCCCTCCTACCTGGGCTCCAGCCTGTCGTTCGTCGGCGTGGCGGCGGTGATCAAGGCCCAGGGCGGGGACGCGGCGACGCTGACGGGCGCCCTGCTGGTGGTGGGTGCGGTGCTGGCGGCGTGCGGGGCGGTGGTGCAGGGGTTCGGCGCGAAGGTGATCCACACGGTGCTGCCGCCGGTGGTGACGGGCGCCGTGGTGATGCTGATCGGCTTCAACCTGGCGCCGGTCGCGGCGGGGACGTACTGGCCGCAGGACCAGTGGACGGCGCTGCTGGTGATGGCGTTCACGGCGCTGGCGCTGGTGGTGCTGCGCGGGTTCTGGTCGCGGATCGCGATCTTCCTGGGGCTGCTGTTCGGCTACGGCGTCTCCTGGCTGTTCGACCGCCTCTTCGGGAAGATCCACTCCCCGGTGGGCGGCGGCGCGGCCACCGACCACTGGCGCCTGGACCTGTCGGGCGTCGGCAAGGCGGAGTGGATCGGCCTGCCCTCGCTGCACGCGCCGAGCTTCTCGGCCTCGGCGATCCTGGTGGCGCTGCCGGTGGTGGTGGCGCTGATCGCGGAGAACGCCGGGCACGTGAAGGCGGTCTCCGAGATGACGGGTGACCCGCTGGACGACCGGATGGGCACCGCGATCATGGCGGACGGCGCCGCGACGGTGCTGTCCACGGCGGTGGGCGGCCCGGCGACGACCACGTACGCGGAGAACATCGGCGTGATGGCGGCGACCCGGGTCTACTCGACGGCGGCGTACTGGTGCGCGGCCGGCTTCGCGATCCTGTTCGGCCTGTGCCCGAAGTTCGGCGCGGTCGTCGCGGCGATCCCGGGCGGCGTGCTGGGCGGCATCACCGTCGTGCTGTACGGCATGATCGGCCTGCTGGGCGCGCAGATCTGGATCCACAACCGGGTCGACCTGACCAACCCGCTGCACCTGGTGCCGGTCGCGGCGGGCGTGATCGTCGGCATCGGCAACGTCACGCTCAAGTTCACCGACGACTTCGAACTCGGCGGCATCGCGCTGGGCACCCTGATCGTCCTGCTCGGCTACCACGGCCTGCGCGCGCTGGCCCCCGCCCACCTCAAGGCGGACCCGGCGGCGGACGGCCCGCTGCTGGACGAGGGCACCAGCGCGTACGACGACGGCCGGGGGTGACCGGCGGCTCCCGCGGCTCAGGAGCCGGCGGCCGGGTGGGAGTCGACGTAGAGCGGGCCGGCGTGGGCGCGCAGCGGCTCCTCCCAGTCGAGGAGCGGCACAGTGGGGACGTACCTGAGGCACGGGTAGACGTGGTAGCTGCCGTTCGGCTGCTTGCCGATCTTGTAGGTGGAGAGCCACTCCTCGGTCGGCTCCCGGCCGGGGCGGAACCACACGGACACCTCGGAGACGAGGCGCCTCGTCCCGTACTGCAGGTCGGGGGTCAGGGCGACCCGGTCCAGCGAGGCCCAGTCGACGGAGTACCACAGCTCCTGGGGCCCGGTGCCGGAGGTCACGGTGAAGCCCTTGGGGCCGATCGTCACCCGGTCCGGCTTCTCCTGGCGGCGCGCGAGGACGCTCAGGCCCGCGCTGAGCAGCACCCCGAGGACTACCAGGGCCACGAAGTAGACGAAGTGGTAGCGCTCCGGGCCGGGGAGGTGCTTCTGGTACGTGATCAGCGGGAACAGTCCGGCGATCATGACCACGAACGTTCCGCGGACCGTCCGTCCGGCGATGCTCCCGGGCTTCGTACCGGTGAGCAGCACCTGCTCGGGAGCGGGAGCCGGAGCCGGAGTCGGAGCCGGCGTAGGCGTCCGGGTTCGGGCGGGGGTGGGCGGGGCCGGGGACGCTGCGGGGTCGGCGTCGAGGAGGGCGAGCGCCTGGGCCGGGTCGGGGCGGTCGGCGGGGTCGCGCTGGAGGAGCAGGGCGAGCAGCGGGGTGAGGCGGGGGCCGGCGCGCCGGGGGCTGCGGGGGTCGTCGAGGAGGGCGGCCACCGGGTTCGAGCGCGGGAAGGGCAGTTCGCCCTCGACGGCCTCGTACAGGGTCGCCCCGAGCGAGTACAGGTCGGACGGGCCGCTGGAGGGCGCGCCCTGCCAGCGCTCGGGGGCGGTGTAGCCGGGGGTGCCGACCAGGGCGTTGGTGGGGGTGAGCCGGGTGTCGGCCGGGTCCACCGCGATCCCGAAGTCGGTGAGCAGGATCTCGCCGCGCTCCGTCAGCAGGACGTTCGCGGGCTTGATGTCGCGGTGGACGATGCCCTCCGCGTGCGCCGCCCGCACCGCGGCCAGCAGGGCCCGGGCCAGGGCGAGGGCCCGGGGCTCGTCCAGCGGGCCGGCGGTCCGCAGCTCCTCGGCCAGTGAGCGGCCGGTCACCAGCTGCATGACGATCCACGGCAGTCCGTCGGCCTCCACCACGTCGTGCACCGTCACGATGTTCGGGTGGTCGCGCAGCCGCGCGGCGTGCCGGGCCTCCCGGGCCGCCCGCACCCGCAGTTCGTGCCGCTCGTCGGGGCCGGCCCCGGCGAGCCGGATCTCCTTCAGCGCGACCGGCACCCCGAGCACGGTGTCCTCGGCCGCCCACACCTGCCCGAAGCCGCCCGCGCCGATCCGGCGCTCCAGCCGGTACCGGCCGGCCACTGTCTCCCCCGTGCCGGGCCCCATGCCCAATCCCCTCCCAAGGATCCGTCAACGACCGTCCAACTGTGCACCAACTGGGCACCACAGGAACAGGGTTGACGTGCTGTCGGCCATGCGGCGGGGGCGGTCAGCCGCGCAGGGCGGAGAGCAGGATGCCGGGGAGGCGGGTGGCGGAGGGGGCGGCGGTGTGGGCGGTGAGGCGACGCATGGTGGTGAGGGCGGTGCGGTTGGTGGCGTAGTAGGGCGGTCGGGGGGAGAGCGAGGGGGAGCCGGTGAACAGGCCGCGCGGGGCGGGGGCGAAGGGGGCGCGCAGGACGGTCTTCTCGACGTCCTCCAGCAGGAAGGCGTTGTGGACGAAGCCGGTGCCGCTGCCGATCCGCTGCCGGGTGTGGCCGGGGTACGCGCCCCAGGGGGTGTAGCCGAGCAGGAAGCCGAACGCGGACCAGCAGTTGACGCCGAGGGTGCCGTAGCGCAGGTCGGCGATCGCGCCGTCGACGGCGGCGCGGTGGGCGCGTTCGGTGCGGGGGTGGACGAGCAGGGTGGCGCCGAGCGTGCCGGGGAGCCGGTCGTTGGCGAACCCGACGGCGGCGGCGAGGAACCGGGCGGGGTCGGCGCCGGGCAGCCGGACCGCGCCGAGGGCGCTGGCGAACACCTCGTCGGTGAGCAGCGGGCTCGCCGGGTCGGTGAGGTCGGGGACGAGCGGGCGGGTGCGGTCGGCGTCGGGGTGGGCGCGGGCGACGGCGGCGAGGCGGTCGGCCGCGCCCGGGTAGTAGTCGGCGCGCGGCGGCAACTCGCGCAGGACGCGCCGGACTTCGGCGAGCAGCCGTTCGGTGCCGTCCCAGTCGCGGGGCAGCACCAGGACCTGGGTGGCGACGCAGTTGTGCCCGGAGTTGTTGAGCTTGCTGGTGGCGATGTGCTCGGCCTGGTAGCGGAAGTCGGCGGCGCTCCACGGCCCGGGGACGACGATGCACGGGCTGATGCCGCCGAGTTCGCTGGTGAACGGCTTGTCGATGCGCGGGTCGTCCTCGCGGCGGCGGCGTTCGGCCTGGTCGTCGGTGCCCCAGACGATGGCGTCGTGGGTGCGTTCGCTGCCGGTGACGTGCACGGTGTCGATGCCGTCGTGCGCGGTGAGGTGGGCGCCCTCGGCGGGGCCGCCGTCGACGTACCGGACCCAGCCGCGGTCCACGAACTCGCGGAACACCTCCTCGAAGTGCGGGCGCAGGTAGGCGTTGACCGGGTTCATCTTGGCGAGGACGACCTGCCCCTCCGCGTACAGCTTGTGCAGGACGTCCAGCGGGGTGATCGCCGGGACGTTGCCCGCACCGAGGACCAGTGCGACCGCGGGGCGCCCGGCCCGGCCGCGGTACTCGCCGGCGGCGCGCTCCAGCACCCGGGCGCGGGTGGTGCCGGGGAGGGTCCACACCCGGGCGCCGAAGCCGTTCAGCAGCAGGCGGTCGGAGGCGGTCGCGGGGAAGACGTCGACGTACGTCCGCCCGTCCTGCTCGTGGACGGCCCCGGCGGGCACCGGGCTCTCGCCGCGGGCCAGCCGGCGCAGCACGTGCAGGTGGGCGCGGACGGTCTGGGCCAGCGCCCAGGGCGCGGTCACCCAGTCCTCGGCGGCCCACGGGGAGTCGGCCGGGTAGCCCTTGGCGCGGGCGGCGTCGGCGACCATCGCCCCGGCCCGTTCGGCGATCCGGGGGAGCATCCGTTCGAGCAGGCCGATCCGCTCGGCGAGCGGGGTGGCGGTCCAGGACGCGGCGTGCGCGCGCAGCTCGGCGACGGCCCGGTCGAGGTGCCCGGTGTCGAGGCGTCCGGTGTCGAGGTGCTCGGTGTCGAGGTGCTCGGTGTCGAGGTGCTCGGGGGCGGGGCCGGGGGCGGGGGAGGGCGGGGTGTTCATCGGGCGGGCTCCTCAGGGCGCGACGGGCGCGACGGGCAGGGCGCGACGGGCAGGGCGGGGCAGGGC
>NZ_JBHUWH010000462.1:0-6075 GCF_042670125.1 Kitasatospora sp. NPDC057198
GAGCAGCAGGGCGGCGGTGGCGCCGGCCGCGGCGAGCGGGGCGCGGTGGCGGTCGGCCCAGGACTGGAAGCTGCGGGGCTTCGCCTCGTCGTCGAAGCGGCCGTGGGCACCGTGGTCGCGGTGGTCGTCCAGCGGCGCCCACAGGTTGTCGGGCTGGTCGGGCGGGCGGACGTCGCCGGTCTGCTGGGAGTCGTAGCCGGTGCGGGCGAGGTAGCGGTCGAGCAGGCCGGGTGCGATCCCGTTGGCCAGCAGGGTGAGGACGGTGGAGGCGCCGACCCGGTACTCGCGGCGGCCGGGGTGGTCGGCGGCGTGCACGATCGCGCGGGCGATCGGCTCGGGCTGGTAGACGGGGGCGACGGGGCGGCCCATCCGGGGCAGCCGGGAGCGCACCCAGTCGAACTGCGGGGTGTTGACGGCGGGCAGCTGCACCATCGTGCAGCGCACCGCCGTGCCCTGGTGCAGCAGTTCGCAGCGCACCGCCTCGTTCCAGCCCTGCAGGGCGTGCTTGGCGCCGCTGTACGCGCTCTGCAGCGGGATGCCCCGGTAGGCGATCGCCGAGCCGACCTGCACCACGCAGCCGCGGTCGCGCGGCAGCATCCGGCGCAGCGCGGCCTGGGTGCCGTACACGTAGCCGAGGTAGGTCACCTCGGTGACGCGGCGGAAGTCGGCGGGCGTGATCTCGGTGAAGGGGGCGAAGACGGAGGCGAGGGCCGCGTTGACCCAGACGTCGATCGGGCCGAGGGCGCGTTCGACGCTCTCGGCGGCGCGTTCGACGGCGTCGGGGTCGGCGATGTCGACGGTGACGGCCATCGCGCGGGCCCCCATGTCGCGGGCCTCCTCCACGGCGGCGTCCAGGCCGGCCCGGCCGCGGGCCAGCAGGGCGACGCGGTCGCCGCGGGCGGCGAAGGCGCGGGCCACGGCGCGGCCGACGCCGGCCGAGGCTCCGGTGACGACGACGGTACGGGGTTCGGTGGGTGCCATGGCAGGCGTCTGACCGCCCCGGCCGGAGCGGAAACCGCCCCCGCTCAATCCGGCCGGCCGCCGTCCCCGCCACTTCCACTGCTCCCGTCCCCGCCGTCCTCGTCCCCGCCGCTCCCGTCCCCGCCGTTGCCGTCACCACCGTTGCCGTTCCCGTTCCCGTAGCGGTGCAGCAGCAGCCAGGGCAGCACCAGCCACCACAGCGCGAACCAGCCCATCACGGCGGCGACGATCAGCCAGGCCAGCGGGCTGCCGCCGGTGGCCAGGTGCAGCAGCATGAGCAGCGCGGAACCGACGGTGAGCGCGAGCAGGACGACGCCGAGGGTGACCACCCGGGCGGTGGCGTCGACGAGCTGGGGCTTGAGACGGCGCCCGGCGAGCAGCCGGTGGTAGGCGACGGGCGCGATCAGGGCGCCGGTGGCGAGCGCGCCGAGGACGACGGTGACCACGTACAGGCCGCGTTCGAAGCCGCTGAGGGTGGTGAAGCGCGGCATGAAGACCACGCTCAGCAGGAAGCCGAACAGGATCTGCGCGCCGGTCTGGGCGACCCGGACCTCCTGGAGGAGTTCGGTCCAGCGCCGGTCCGCGCGTTCGTTCGGGGTCTCGTGCCGACCCAGGTGCTGCTCGGCCATCCGCACCGCCCTCTTCCTGTCCGGCGTCTGTCCGTCCGGGCGTGGCGGAAAACGGGGGGTGTGGAGCACTCCGGCCGGGGTAGACGGGGGCACGCAGCGGAAGAAGTCCGGGCCGAAGGGCCCCGGGTCGGGAGGAGGCGACGGGCATGGCAGCGGACGTCGCGGCCGCACTGTTCGACGTGGACGGCACCTTGGTGGACACCGTCTACCTGCACACCCTGGCCTGGTGGCAGGCATTGGCGCAGTACGGCCACGAGGTGGACGCGGCCCGGATCCACCGGTCCATCGGCATGGGCAGCGAGCAGTTGCTCGACCACCTGCTCGGGGACGACCGGGACCGCTCGGAGGACGACGCGGTCGACGCCGCGCACCTCGCGCTGTACGCCCAGCACTGGCCGGGCCTGCGGGCCTTCCCGGGGGCGGGCGACCTGCTGCGGGAGTGCGCCGGGCGGGGCTGGCGGGTGGTGCTGTCCACCTCCGCCTCGGGACGCGAACTGGACGTGCTGCGCCGGGTGCTGGACGCCGACGACGCGCTGTACGCGGTGACCGACGCGGACGCGGTGGACGCCTCCAAGCCCGCCCCGGACCTGGTGCACGAGGCGCTGCGGCAGGCGTCCGCCCCGGCGGGGCGCTCGGTGTTCGTCGGCGACAGCGTGTGGGACGTCGAGGCGGCGGGCCGGGCCGGGACGCCGTGCGTGGGGGTGGAGACCGGCGGTTTCGCCGCCGCCGAACTGCGCGGCGCGGGCGCCGTCGAGGTGCACCCCTCGGTCCACGCGCTGCTGGACGGCCTCGACACCAGCGTGCTGGCCCGCCCCCGGGCCGGTGAACGGTGAACGCGCTGCGGACGGCGCCCGGCCGGCTGGCCCGCCACCTGTGCTACCGCGTCCGAGCGGCCTGCTGGGCCGCCCTGTGCTCCCTGTGCGCCCGGTCGGGCCCGGCCGCGGGCGCCACCGCGGTCGCGGCCGTGAACGTGGACGACCCACACTGACGACGGGGGACGACCCACACTGACGACGGGTGGTGAGGACGGTGGACGGTGCGACGCTCTCCCCCCGGGAGCGCCACCTGCTGGCGGCCCTGGAGGCCGAACTGCGGGTGGACGTCGAACTCGACCTGCGCCTGCGCACCATGCGCCGCCACCGGCTCCGCACCCTCCTCGGCCCGCCCTGCCGGGTCCTGCTGGCCGCCCTGCTCGCCCTGGCGGCAGCCGCGGCGGCGACGGCCCGGCTGGCACGGCTGGCACGGCTCGGACTCGCGGCGACCCTGACGGCGACGCTGACCGCCCTGACCGCCCTCGCCTCCCTGGTCTCCCTGGCGATCCGCACCGCCCGCCCCTCCCACGGCGGCCCCGGCCACGGCGGTCGGAGCTCGCACCTACCGTGAGACCCCGCCGCCCCGCCCGTCCCACCCGTTCCGCCCGTCCCGCCGCTCCCCGTCCGGGTGCTCCCCGTCCCCGTCGCGCAGTTCGCGGAACACCGCCCAGCCCACCGACAGCACCGGCACCGCGACGGCCGCGCCGACGATCCCGCCGAGGGTGCCGCCGACGGCCACCGCCAGGGCGACGGCGACGGGGTGCAGGCGGACGGCCCAGCCCAGCACCAGGGGGTGCAGGACGTGCCCCTCGAGTTGGCCGATCAGCACGATCAGGGCCAGCACCAGCAGGGCGGTGACCGGGCCCTTGGTGGCGAGGGCGACCAGGGAGGCGACGGCCAGCGCGATCGGCGAACCGACCAGCGGGATCAGCGCGGCCACGAACTCCAGGCCGGCGAGCGGCACCGCCAGCGGGACGCCGAGGACGGCCAGGGCCACGCCGACCAGGACGGCGTTGGTGCCCGCGACCAGGAACAGGCCCCGGGTGTACCCGGCGAAGGTGTGCCACGCGGCGCGCCCGCCCCGCCGCCAGACGGCCGCCCGCCGGGGCGGCAGCAGGTCGGTCGCCCAGTGCCACATCCGCTCCCCGGAGTGGGTCAGGAACACGGCGCAGAAGACCGCGAGCGCGAGCGCGGCGGCCGCCTCGACCACCCATCCGGCACTGGTGACGGCGGTGGACAGCACGGCCTGCCGGTGGGTGCTGATCAGGTCGCCCAGCCGCTGCCGGAGGTCGGACAGGGTGCCGGTCCTGGCGTGCAGCGGCGGCCCCTCCAACCAGTGCTCCAACCGGTCGACGCCGCCGCGCACCTGTCCGCCGAGCTGCCCGGCCTGGGCCCGGACCACCACCGCGACCAGCAGCCCCAGCCCGGCGAGCAGCGCCAGCGCGCCCAGCAGGGTGAGCAGCACGGCCAGGGCCCGCGGCATCCGGCGGGCCAGCAGGTCGACCGGCGGCCGCAGCACGGCCGTGATCACCAGCGCGACGAACACCGCCACCACCGGCAGGATCAGCCGACTGACCAGCAGGTAGCCCGCGTACCCGGCCGCCGCCAGCACCAGCAACCGCCAGGCGCGCGCCGCCGCCCGCTCCAACCCGCTCCCCGCCCGGCCCCCGGACGACCGCACCGCGTACGGCCGCACCCCCGGCGCCCCGGGCACGCGCGGCGCCCGCACCCGACGACCGCCCCGACCGCCCCGGTCGCCCGCTCGATGTCCGACTCCCGGCTTCACCACACCACCACCTCCGGCCGTACCGTCTGCCCGGCAGCAGCCGTTCCACCCGCCACCCCGCTCGCTCCCCTGCCCGTCGCCCCCGGCCCCGGCCCCGCCAGCGCGCCCCGCCGCCCCGGCCCGCCCCGTCCCCGACCCACCGCCGATCTTCCCCACCCCCGGGAGGCCGTTTCGCCGGGGGCGGCGGCGGACAGACGCGGCGCATGGACACGCTCGCCGCCCCCGTCGTCCCCGTGCCGCCCGGACCGCCGGCCCGCCCGCGGCGCTACCTGCTGTGCCCGCCCGAGCACTTCGCGGTGGAGTACGCGATCAACCCGTGGATGGACCCGGACCGGCCGGTGGACCGGGCCCTGGCGTTGCGGCAGTGGCGCGCCCTGGCCTCGGTGCTGCGTGCGCTCGGCCACCGGGTCGACCTGCTGGCGCCGGAGCCGGGCCTGCCCGACATGGTGTTCACCGCGAACGGGGCGACGGTGGTGGCCGGCCGGGTGCTGGTCGCGAACTTCCGCCACCGGCAGCGCGCGGGCGAGTCGGCGGCGCACCGGCGCTGGTTCGCGGCCGAGCGGTTCCGGCAGGTGCGCACCGCCGCCGAGGTGAACGAGGGCGAGGGCGACCTGCTGGTGGCCGGGCCGCGGATCCTGGCGGCCAGCGGTTTCCGCACCACCACCGCCGCCCACCGGGAGGCCCAGCAGGTGCTCGGACTTCCGGTGGTGTCACTGGAGTTGACCGATCCGCGCTACTACCACCTGGACACCGCGCTGGCCGTGCTGGACGACACCCGGGTGATGTACTACCCGGACGCGTTCGCCCCGGCCGCCCGCCGACTGCTGCGCCGGCTCTACCCGGACGCGATCCTGGCCGGCGCGCCGGACGCCGCCGCGTTCGGCCTGAACGCCATCAGCGACGGCCGCCACGTGGTGCTGCCGGCCGCCGCCCGGGGCCTGGCCGGACAGTTGCGGGCGGCCGGGTTCGTCCCGGTGCCGGTCTCGCTGCCGGAGCTGCTGAAGGCCGGTGGTGGCCCCAAGTGCTGTGTGCTGGAACTCCGTTCGGCCTGAGGAGGGCCGCTCGGAAGGGCCGTTCAGGAGGGCCGTTCAGGAGGGCCGTTCAGGAAGACCGCACGACCAGAACTCCGAGGAACGAGGTGGAACCCGTGTCGACCGCCACTCGTACGAGCACCGGCGCGCTCAGCGGCGCGAGCACCGGAGCGCCGCCGCTGCCTTCGGCCCGCGGCCCGCTCTCGGCCGCCGTCCTCACCGCGCTGCACCGGTCGCCCCCGACGCACCTGTCTCCCCCGCCGCTCGACATCCCGGCGGACCCCTGGGGCGAGGACGTCCAACTCGCCCTGTACGTCTGCTACGAGCTGCACTACCGCGGCTTCGCGGGCGTCGACGACGCCTGGGAGTGGTCGCCGCCGCTGCTCGCCCTGCGCGGGCGGCTGGAGCGGGAGTTCCTGGCCGCGCTGCGCCGCGAGGTGGGTGAACCGCCGCCGCTGGAAAGCGTGTTGGCCGAGCTGCTGGCCGAGCCGCCGGACGGCGACGGGCCCTCGTACCACCTGCTGACGGCGGGCACCCGGCAGCAGGCCCGCGAGTACCTGGTGCACCGTTCGACGTACCACCTGAAGGAGGCCGACCCGCAGATGTGGGCGGTGCCCCGGCTGCCGAACCCGGCGAAGGCGGCGCTGGTCGCCGTGCAGTACGACGAGTACGGCGCGGGCCGGCCGGAGCGGGCGCACGCCGAGCTGTTCGCCGCGATGATGGCCGACTTCGGCCTCGACCCGGCGTACGGCCGGTACCTGGACGCGGTGCCCGCGCCCGCCCTGGCCGTGGTCAACACGATGTCGCTGTTCGGCCTGCACCGTTCCCTGCGGGCC
>NZ_JBHUWH010000463.1:0-6075 GCF_042670125.1 Kitasatospora sp. NPDC057198
CTGAGGGCCTATCCGAGGGCGGGGATGACGTGCTCCCCGTACGCGTCGATGACGGCCTCGCGGGCGTCGTGCATCGCGTACACCGCGAACTGGTCGACGCCCAGGTCGCGCAGCGCGCGCAGTTTCTCGACGTGGGCGGCGGCCGGGCCGAGCAGGCAGAAGCGGTCGACGACGGCGTCGGGGACGAAGTCGGTGGAGGGGTTCCCGGCGCGGCCGTGGTGGCTGTAGTCGTAGCCGTGGCGGTCCTTGATGTAGGCGGTGAGCTCCTCGGGGACGAGGCCGGAGTGCTCGCCGTACCTGGCGACCAGGTCGGCGACGTGGTTGCCGACCATGCCGCCGAACCAGCGGCACTGTTCGCGGGCGTGGTCGAGGTCGTCGCCGACGTAGGCGGGGGCGGCGACGCAGACGGTGACGGCGGCGGGGTCGCGGCCGGCCTCCTCGGCGGCCCGGCGGACGGCCTTGACCATGTGTTCGGTGAGGTAGGGGTCGGCGAGTTGGAGGATGAACCCGTCGGCCTTGCGTCCGGCGAGGGCGAGCGCCTTGGGGCCGTAGGCGGCCATCCAGACGGGCAGCCGGCCGTCCCGGATCCAGGGGATGCGGACGGGGTTGCCGTCGACCTCGGCCTCGCGCCCCTCGGCGAGGTCGCGGATGGCGTCGATGGCCTCGCCGAGCCGGGCGAGCGTGTTGGGGCGGCGCCCGGCGACCCGCATCGCGGAGTCGCCGCGGCCGATGCCGCACACCATCCGGTTGCCGTACATGTCGTTGAGGGTGGCGAAGGTGGAGGCGGTGACCTCCCAGGTGCGGGTGCCGGGGTTGGTGACCATCGGGCCGACGCGCAGGCGTTCGGTGTGCTCCAGGATCCGGCTGTGGATGACGAAGGGCTCCTGCCAGAGCACGGCGGAGTCGAAGGTCCAGCCGTGGCTGAAGCCGGCCCGTTCGGCGCGGCGCATCAGTTCGACGACCTCGGCGGCCGGCGGGTCGGTCTGCAGGACGAGTCCGAAGTCCACTGCGGGGCTCCTCGCGGAAGGGGGGTGTCAGAGGTACTGGCAGGTGGAGCGGGGCAGGAAGGCGCCGTGGCCGGGGCGGCCGAGGTAGTCGCCGCGGTCGAGCAGCACCTCGCCGCGGGAGAACACCGTCTCGACCTTCCCGGTGACGGTGCGGCCCTCGTACGCCGAGTAGTCGACGTTCATGTGGTGGGTGGCGGCGGAGAGGGTCTGCACGGCGTGCGGGTCGTAGATCACCAGGTCGGCGTCGGAGCCGGGGGCGATGGTGCCCTTGCGCGGGTGGAGGCCGAACATCCGGGCGGGGGCGGCGCAGGCGAGGTCGATCCAGCGGCGGCGGCTGATCCGGCCCTCGACCACGCCCTGGTGCAGCAGGTCCATCCGGTGCTCGACGCCGGGCAGGCCGTTGGGAATCTTCGAGAAGTCGCCGAGCCCGAGCTCCTTCTGGCCCTTGAAGCAGAACGGGCAGTGGTCGGTGGAGACCACCTGGAGGTCGTCGGTGCGCAGGCCGCGCCAGAGCGCCGCCTGGTGGTCCTTCGGGCGCAGCGGGGTGGAGCAGACGTACTTGGCGCCCTCGAAGCCGGGTTCGGCGAGGTTGTCGGTGGAGAGGAACAGGTACTGCGGGCAGGTCTCGCCGAAGACGGGCAGTCCGAGGTCGCGGGCGGCGGCGATCTCGGCGAGCGCCTCGCGGGCGGAGACGTGCACCACGTACAGCGGCGCGCCGGCGACCCGGGCGAGCTGGACGGCGCGGTGGGTGGCCTCGGCCTCCAGCAGCGCCCGGCGGACCTCGCCGTGGTGGCGCGGGTCCCTCTCGCCCCGGGCCAGCGCCTGTTCGACCAGGACGTCGATGGCGGGGCCGTTCTCGGCGTGCAGCATGGTGAGCGCGCCGAGTTCGGCGGCCTGCTGCATGGCGCGCAGGATCCGCCCGTCGTCGGAGTAGAAGACGCCGGGGTAGGCCATGAACAGCTTGAACGAGGTGACGCCCTCGCCGACCAGGCCGGGCATCTCGCGCAGCACCGACTCGTCGACGTCCGAGACGATCATGTGGAAGGCGTAGTCGACGGCGCAGTTGCCGTCGGCCTTGGCGTGCCAGGCGTCGAGTCCGGCGCGCAGCGAGGAGCCGCGGCTCTGGATCGCGAAGTCGACGATGGTGGTGGTGCCGCCCCAGGCGGCGGCCCGGGTGCCGGTGGCGAAGGTGTCGGAGGCGCGGGTGCCGCCGAACGGCATCTCCATGTGGGTGTGCGCGTCGACGCCGCCGGGGACGACGTACTTCCCGCTCGCGTCGAACACCTGGTCGGCGCTCCACTGCTGGCTGCCCGGCAGGGCGAGCGCGACCACCCGGCCGTCCTCGACCAGCACGTCGGCGGGCGTCTCCTCGGCGGCGGTGATCACCAGCCCGCCGGTGATCAGGGTGCGGGCCATCGCGCTCAGCCCTCGGTCAGCGGGCCGTAGGCGTCCGGCCGGCGGTCCCGGTAGAACGCCCACTGCCGGCGGACCTCGTCGATCATTCCGAGGTCGAGGTCGCGGACGACGAGTTCCTCGCTCTTGTCGGAGGCCACCTCGCCGACGAACTGGCCGCGCGGGTCGACGAA
This sequence comes from Kitasatospora sp. NPDC057198, assembly GCF_042670125.1. Classification (NCBI taxonomy): domain Bacteria; kingdom Bacillati; phylum Actinomycetota; class Actinomycetes; order Kitasatosporales; family Streptomycetaceae; genus Kitasatospora; species Kitasatospora sp. NPDC057198. The sequence continues at coordinate 2,594 of NZ_JBHUWH010000463.1, forward strand.
GTAGCTGGTGCCGTAGAAGTCGTCGTCGCCGTACTCCTCGACGCCGACCCGGTTGATCGCGGCGACGAAGTACTCGTTGGCGACGGCGGCGGCGGGCTGCTCCAGCTGCCACAGGTACGCGGACAGGCCGCGGCTGGTCGCCGACGGGTTGTAGACGATCTCGGCGCCGGCCAGGCCGAGCGCCCGCCAGCCCTCGGGGAAGTGCCGGTCGTAGCAGATGTACACGCCGACCTTCCCGACCGCCGTCTCGAACACCGGCCAGCCGAGGTTTCCGGGCTTGAAGTAGTACTTCTCCCAGAATCCGCGCACCTGCGGAATATGGTGCTTGCGGTACTTGCCCAGATAGCTGCCGTCGGCGTCGATCACGGCGGCGGTGTTGTAGTAGAAGCCCGGCTTCTCGATCTCGTACACCGGCGCGACGATCACGATGCCCAACTCCTTGGCCAGCGCCCGCATCCGGCGCACCGTCGGCCCGTCCGGGACGGGCTCGGCCCACGCGTAGTGCTCGGGCTCCTGCACCTGGCAGAAGTACGGGGCGTTGAACACCTCCTGGAACCCGATGATCCCCGCCCCCTGCCCGGCGGCGTCCCGCGCGGCCCGTTCGGCGGCGTCCAGCATGGATTCCTTGTCGCCCGTCCACGCGGTCTGGAACAGGGCGGCCCTGACGACACGACTCATGGCCGTAACTCCTCGGCTCGAAGGCGCACAGGCGCGGCGGGGAAAGCGCGGTAGCGCTGTAGACCGCTGAGACTAGGAGGTGCGTGGCAAATGGGTGGGTGCCACGCGGGGGGAGCGGAGAAATTCGCTTTCCCGCGCATTCCTCCGATTTTCCGCTTTCCATTGGACGCCCGGGGCCCGGGGTGGCCGTCAGTCCTCCTCCTGGTCGGGGCCGCCCGCCCCGGGCCCGGGGCTGTCCCGGTGGGTGAAGGCCAGGGCGCCGCCGACCACGCCGATGACGATCAGCGCGACGGCGATGCTGGTCCCGCCGGCGTGTTCCCAGTAGACGTCGCTCAGGTTGATCAGGTTGGCGGTCTCGTCGACGATCAGCGCGGTGCCGATGCCGTAGGCCAGGCCCATCCAGGTCCGCCAGCGCGGCGTGCGTTCGACCAGGCCGAGCGCCCCGACGACCATCAGGACGAGGATGCCCCACACGTAGTGGTGGAGGTGGACGCCGCCCGCCGAGACGTTCCCGACCCCGGCGGCGTCGATGTGGATCAGCCAGGTCAGCAGCCGCAGGAGGCCGAAGGTGAGGGTGAATCCCCACCACGCCAGCACCAGGCCGCGGCGGGTGGGAGAGACCTCCCGCCAGCGGCGGGGGCGCCGCCGGTCCGGCCTCGGCGGGGGCGGCTGCTCCTGCTTCGGGGGTGCGTCCATCCGCCGACCCTAGCCCTCCGGCACGCCACCGGGCCCGCGCGCCACGGCCCCTTCCCGCCCGTTCCAGCGGCGCCCGTTCCGGCAGCGCCCGGCCCCGGCAGCGCCCGCGCGGGCATGACCGGGCGCCGCCGGGGCAGCCGGGTCCCGCGGGGGGACCGACCTGGACGGACGAGGACGAGGAGGCGGCTGTGGCCGGCGGACTGTGGGACTACGAGGGCGCGGAGGGCTACGCCGCGGGATCGGACCTGACCGGGTACCGGGTCGAGGCGGTCGACGGGCACATCGGCCGGGTCGACAAGCACACCGAGGACGTCGGCGCGGGCTACCTCGTGGTCGACACCGGCCCGTGGATCTTCGGCCGCGAGGTGCTGCTCCCGGCCGGCACCGTCACCCGGGTCGACCACGACGCGAGGACCGTGTTCCTGGACCGCACCAGGGACGAGGTGAAGAACTCGCCCACCCGCGACGGCGGGCACCACGGCGACGACCCGGCCTACCGCGACCGGCTCGGCGGCTACTACAGCGGCGGGATCCTCTGACCGGCCCGGACCCGCCCGGGGCGTACGGCCGCCCGCCCGGGGCGGCGGGGGCTCAGTCGGCGCGGGCGGGCAGCAGGCGGTCCAGGGCGCGGCGGGTACGGGTGGCGGCGAGCGGGTCGCGCAGGAGTTGCAGGGCCTGGTTGAGTGCCAGGTAGATGCCGGTGAGCTCGTGGACGACCTGCTCGGGGTCGGTGTCGTCGGGCAGTTCCCCGGCCTCGACGGCGAGCCGGACCTCGCCGGCCAGCCGGCGGCGCCAGACCATCAGCAGCCGGGCGACGTTGCGGCGGACCGGTCCGTCGTGGGCGTCGAACTCGACCGAGGCGGTGGTGAACAGGCAGCCGCCGGGGAAGACCTCGCGGGCGTGGTCGAGGTAGTCGATCCAGTTCTGGCAGACGGCGCGCAGGCGGCGCAGGCCGGGTTCGACGGCCGAGGCCGGGTCCCACACCAGGGCGGTGAAGAGGGCGGAGGCCCGTTCCAGGGTGGCCAGTTGGAGGGCCTCCTTGGTGCCGAAGTGGCCGAGCACGCCCGCCTTGGACAGGCCGAGGTCGCCGGCCAGCCGTCCGATGGTCAGCCCTTCCAGCCCGTCCACCGAGGCGAGGGCGACGCTCCGGTCGATGATCCGGGCCCGGGTCCGGCGGGCCTCGGCCACGGTGCTGCGCGGACTCATCGCCCCTCCTCCGTGCTCCCTCGCATCCGGACGCTCCGAATCCGCGCCCAGGCCCGAAATCCTACGTGGTGCGCCGCCGGGGCGCGGTGGGCCGCACCCGCTCCGCTTCTCGTCCGGGCGAGAGGCGTCGCGGCCCGCCGGGCAGGGGGACCGGCGCGCCACGGCCCGGCGCGTCACGGCCCGGCGCGTCACGGCCCGGCGCGCCACGGCCCGGCGCGCCACGGCCCGGCGCGCCACGGCCCGGCGCATCACGGCCCGGCGCGGTGCTCCATCAGCAGGAGCCCGTCCACCGAGGGGCCGGCCACCCGCCGGAAGCCCGCCTTCTCCCAGGCCCGCACGGCCCGGACGTTCGACGCCGCCGGGTCGACCGTCACCCGCCGCCACCCCCGCTCGCCGTGCAGGTGGGCGAGCAGGGCCCGCGCAGCGTCCGGGCCCAGGCCGCGACCGCGGGCGTCCGGGTGGAGCACCAGGTCGATGCCGCCGCCGTCCGGCCCGGCCCGCCAGTACTGGGCGTAGCCCGCCGGCGCTCCCTGGGCGAGCACCAGGAAGGACTCCACCTGCGGACGGCGCCGCCCCAGGTACTTCGCGGCGACCTCCGCGCGCGGCAGCGGCACCCCGCCCCAGTGCTCGACGAACCCGGTGTCGGCGAACCACCCGGCCAGCAGGTCGAGGTCCTCCTCGCGGGTCGGGACGAGCCGGGTCGACTCCCCCTCCAGGGCGAAGCCGTCGCTCACGGGCCCTCCTCCAGTACGGCGTTGCCTCCCCGGGCCCCGGCCGTGGGCGGCCCGGTCAGTGCGCTGCCCGAACTTTCGCACAGGGAGGGGAGTTCGCGATGCGAGCGGCCGGTACCGGCGGCCGCGCCCCGACCCGCACGGTGCGCCGGCCGCTGCCGCGGGCGGTGC
>NZ_JBHUWH010000464.1:0-6028 GCF_042670125.1 Kitasatospora sp. NPDC057198
GGCGGGGCCCGTCGGCGTTCCGGCGCTCCCGGGGTGCCCGTCCGGGTGGCAGTCCGGGCGTCCGTCCGGTGTTCGGCCGGCGTCCGTCCGGTGTTCGGCGGGCGCCCGTCCGGTGTTGGTCCGGTGTTCGTCCGGGCTGTTCACCCAGGGCGAACGGGCTGTTCGGGCGGCCCGCCCGGCTCACCCGGACGGCCGAACGGGGGCGGGCGGGTGGGAGGATCTTCCCGACCGCACCATCGCATCGGCAGGAAGGTCCCCCCATGACCATCGAGATCGGCACCCAGGCCCCGGACTTCGAGCTGAAGAACCAGCACGGCGAGTCGGTGAAGCTGTCCGACTTCCGCGGCGAGAAGAACGTCGTCCTGGTCTTCTACCCGTTCGCCTTCACCGGCGTCTGCACCGGCGAGGTCTGCGAGATCCAGAAGGAGCTGCCGCGCCTGCAGAACGACGAGGTGCAGGTGCTCGCGGTCTCCAACGACTCGCCGTTCTCGCTGCGGGTCTTCGGCGACCAGCAGGGCCTGGAGTACCCGCTGCTGTCGGACTTCTGGCCGCACGGCGAGGTCTCCCGCGCCTACGGCGTCTTCAACGAGGAGAAGGGCTGCGCGGTGCGCGGCACCTTCGTCATCGACAAGGAGGGCACCGTCCGCTGGAGCATCGTCAACGGCCTGCCGGACGCCCGTGACACCCAGGAGTACCTGGCCGCCCTCGGCGCGCTCTGAGGCCCCCGGCGGCGGCCCGCCCGGCCCGGTGCGGCCCGGTGCGGCGCAACTTCCGCCGGCCGCCGGGCCGGGTCGCGGCGGCCGACCGGGAACCCGGCACTACGATCGGGCCGTTGACGGATCGGGAACCCGACTTCTTGGAGGACCACGTGGGTGTCAGCCTGAGCAAGGGCGGCAATGTCTCGCTCACCAAGGAGGCGCCTGGCCTGACCGCCGTGGTCGTCGGCCTCGGGTGGGACGTGCGCACCACCACCGGCACGGACTTCGACCTGGACGCCAGCGCGCTGCTCTGCACCGAGCAGGGCCGGGTCCGGTCCGACGCCGACTTCATCTTCTTCAACAACCTGAAGAGCGCCGACGGCTCGGTCGAGCACACCGGCGACAACCTCACCGGCGAGGGCGAGGGCGACGACGAGCAGATCAAGGTCAACCTGGCCGCCGTCCCGGCCGACGTCGCCAAGATCGTCTTCCCGGTGTCGATCTACGACGCGCAGAACCGGCAGCAGAGCTTCGGCCAGGTCCGCAACGCGTTCATCCGGGTGCTGAACCAGGCCGGCGGCGCCGAGATCGCCCGCTACGACCTCTCCGAGGACGCCTCCACCGAGACCGCGATGGTCTTCGGCGAGCTGTACCGCAACGGCGAGGAGTGGAAGTTCCGCGCCATCGGCCAGGGCTACGCCTCCGGCCTGCGCGGCATCGCCCAGGACTTCGGCGTCAACGTCTGACGTCCGGCCGGACCAGGACGCGGGGCGGCTCCGTCGGCGGGGCCGCCCCGCGGCGTTCACACGGTCGGCAGCGCCATCACCTGGTTGCCCTGGACGGCGATCAGCAGGTTCTCGCCGCCGGCCAGGTGCCAGGGCAGCTCGGCGCCGGCGTTGGTCTGGAACACCCAGCGGACCTTGTGGTTCACCACGTCGACGGCGTAGATGCCGTGCTCGGGGCTGGGCACGAACAGGGTGTCCTCGACCAGCACCGGGTTGGTGTCCATCGACACCTCGACGGGCAGCTCCAGGTGCCACAGCTCGGTGCCGTCGGAGGCGTTGAAGGCCACCACCCGGGTCGGGGCGGCCGGGGTGTAGGTGGTGCCCTGGTAGGTCAGCGTCATGCCGCCGAGGACCGAGTACACGACGTGGTTGCCCGCCGCGGGCGGCGAGTACCACATGTGGGTCGAGCGGTCCGAGGTCTTCGCCCAGACCTGCTTGCCGTCGGAGACCCGCACGCCCTGGATGCCGTTCGGGTCGACCGAGCAGAACACCAGGCCGTCCTGGAGCACCGGCTGGTACTCCGAGCGCGAGTTGGTGGGGGCGAACCAGGTCTGGCTGCCGTCGGCCAGCGAGCGGGCGACCAGGTTCTCCTTGCTGTCGGTGTAGAGCAGGGCGTCCGCGGTCAGGTCGGAGCTGACCGTGTAGTCGGCGGTCTGCTGGCGGTGCTGGTTCCACAGCATCGAGCCGTCCTTGCGGGACAGCGCCATGATGCCCTTGCCGGTCTTGGCGCCCATGTCGGGGACGCCCTTGTCGTCCATCTGCAGGTACGAGCACATCGCGTACACGGCGCGGTCGTCGGCGTTCAGCACCATGTCCGAGGCGATCTGGGTGCCGTTCGGCTTCCCGCGCTCGGCCTGGTACTTCCACAGCACGGTGCCGGTGGCGGCGTCCACCGTGATCAGGTCGGCGACCGTGCCGTAGCTGATCGTGCCGCCCGCGCAGGCCATGTTGTAGGCCATCGCGTCCTTGGTGATCCACTTCTCCTTGCCGTCGGCCAGGTTCACCGCGACCAGGTCGGCGCTGCCCAGGTGCAGCAGCCCGGGGGAGAAGGCCATGCCGAGGCTGCCGGCGTTGTTCCCCGCGGTCCGGTACGTCCACAGCGGGGCCGGCGGCATGCCCGGGGCGCGGCTGGGCGCGGCGCTCGACGCGGTGGCGGTCGGGCTGCCGGTCGGGCCGCCGGTCGTCGGCGGGGCCGGGGCCGGGTCCTTCTTCGTGCCGCCGCCCAGCGCCCAGGCGGTCAGGCCGCCCGCACCGGCCAGCACCACCGCGCCGCCGCCGAACAGCAGGGCCCGGCGGGACGGGCCGGGGCTCGCGGGGGCCGCCGGGGCGGCGTCGATCGGCGCGGTGGGGTGCCCGGCCACCGCCACGGCCTCGGTCGCCGGGTGGGCGGGTGCCGGGTGGGCGGGTGCCGGGGTGCCGCCGGTGCGCAGTTGGACGGTGCCGCGGTCGGCGGGCTCGGCGGGCGAGACCTCGGTGGGGGTGGGGACGGGGGCGGGGGCGGCCGGGGCGGCGGCCAGCCGCGGGTCGACGGGGCGGACCGGGGCCTCCAGGTCCATCACCTCGGCGGCGTGGGTGGCGATGTCCGAGGCCAGCGCGGCGGGCAGCCAGCCGGAGCGGGCCGGGGCGACCGCCTCGCCCAGCAGCGCGCCGAGCTCGGCGGGCGTCGGGCGGGCGCCCGGGTCCTTGGCCAGGCAGGCGGTGACGGCGGGCCGCAACTGCTCGGGCAGCCCGGACAGGTCGGGCTCGTCGTGCACCACCCGGTACAGCAGCGAGGCCGCGGACGGGGCGCCGCCGTCCTCGACGTGGTCGAACGGGCCGTGGCCGGTGGCGGCGAAGACCAGCACCGAGCCGAGCGAGAACACGTCCCCCGCCGGGCCGAGGCGGCGTCCGGCGGCCTGCTCGGGGCTCATGAACCCGGGCGAGCCGACCACCACGCCGGTGGAGGTCATCCGGTCGCCGTCCAGCGCGCGGGCGATGCCGAAGTCGATCACCCGCGGCCCGTCGGCGGCCAGCAGCACGTTGGACGGCTTGAGGTCGCGGTGCACCAGCCCGGCCGCGTGGATCGCGGCCAGCGCCTGGGCCAGGCCCACGCCCAGGGTGCGCACGGTCTCCACCGGCAGCGGCCCGTGGCCGCGCACCGCGTCGTCCAGCGCCGGGCCGAGCACGTACGCGGTGGCCAGCCAGGGCGACTCGCCGTCCCGGTCGGCGTCCACCACCGGCGCGGTGAAGGTGCCGCCCACGGACTGCGCGGCGGACACCTCGCGGCGGAAGCGCTCGCGGAAGTCGGCGTCCCCGGCCAGGTCGGCGCGGACCACCTTGACCGCGACGGTGCGGCCGCCGGCGGAGCGGGCCAGGTACACCCGGCCCATGCCGCCGACGCCGAGTCTGGCCAGCAGGTGGTAGGGGCCGACCGACTCGGGGTCGGTGCGGTCGAGCGGCTCGAACGGCATCGCTACCGTGCTCCCTCTGTTCGTCCGTGTACGTGGTGCCGCGCGATGGTTCGTCCGGCGGTCCCGGCAGCGTACCCGCCGGGTTCCGGCAGGTCTCCGGCCGGTCCGCGGCGGGGCCGTCGGGCGCCTGGCGCTTGATAGATTCGGCCACGATCCGCACACCGGCCGGGTGCGCGCGGGGCGGCCCCGGGCCGCCGGGCGGGGTTACCGGCCGGGTCCGGACGCGGAGTTCAGGAAGTTCAGTCGGGTGTGCAGCACTGCACGGCCGCTCGGGGGCGTAGATCTCTTGGGGTGCGTCCGCCGGGCGCGCCCCGTCGGCCCTCCCGGGTGGCCGGCGGCAGTCCACCGAAGCACACCCCCGGGAGCCCCGGAGACGGGAGCTGGGAGGAAGTCCGATGTCCGTCACCCTCGCCAAGGGCGGGAACGTCTCGCTGACCAAGGCCGCGCCGAACCTGACGCAGGTCCAGATCGGCCTGGGCTGGGACGCCCGGTCGACCACCGGCGCGCCCTTCGACCTGGACGCCAGCGCGCTGCTGTGCACCGGCGGCCGGGTCACCGGCGACGAGTACTTCGTGTTCTACAACAACCTGCGCAGCCCCGAGGGCTCGGTCGAGCACCAGGGCGACAACCTCACCGGCGACGGCGACGGCGACGACGAGGTGGTGCAGGTGCACCTCGACCTGGTGCCCGTGCAGATCGACAAGGTCGTGTTCGCCGTCTCCATCTACGACGCCGACGCCCGCCTGCAGAGCTTCGGCCAGGTCTCCAACGCCTACATCCGGGTGGTCAACCTCGCGGACGGCAGCGAGATCGCCCGCTACGACCTCTCCGAGGACGCGTCCAGCGAGACCGCCATGATCTTCGGCGAGCTGTACCGCTACCAGGGCGAGTGGAAGTTCCGGGCCGTCGGCCAGGGCTACGCCTCCGGCCTGCGCGGCATCGCGCTCGACTTCGGCGTCAACGTCCAGTAACAGCAAGCCAGAGTCCGGAACGGGTCGATTCCGGCAGCCAGAAAGGTAACTGACCCCGTGTTCCTCCGTACGTTCGGATGGTCCTTCGCCATCACGATCGCCGGCCTGATCGCAGCCGGCCTGATCTGGGGGGCCGAAGGATTCGGCGTCGTCCTGATCCTCTCGATCCTCGAGATCTCCCTCTCCTTCGACAACGCCGTCGTCAACGCCACCGTCCTGAAGCGGATGAACGCCTTCTGGCAGAAGCTGTTCCTCACGGTCGGCGTGCTGATCGCGGTCTTCGGCATGCGGCTGGTCTTCCCGCTGCTGGTCGTCGGCCTGACCGCGCACCTCAACCCCGGCACCGTGATCTCGCTGGCGCTCGACTCCAGCAAGACCCACGACGGCCACACCTACGCCGAGTACCTGGACATGGCCAACCCGGCCATCGCGGCCTTCGGCGGCATCTTCCTGCTGATGATCTTCCTCGACTTCATCTTCGAGGAGAAGGACTTCAACTGGCTGCGCTGGCTGGAGAAGCCGCTGGAGAAGATCGGCAAGCTGGACGCGCTCTCCTCGGTCGTCGCGCTGATCGTGCTCGCCCTGTCCTCGCGCTTCTTCGCCGGTGACCGCGCCGAGACGGTGCTGCTGGCCGGCGTCTGCGGCCTCGCCACCTACCTCGCGGTCAACGGCCTCTCCGAGGTCTTCGAATCGGGCCTGGAGGCCCAGGAGGAGGCCGAGGAGGAGGCCGAGCGCAGCGGCAAGTCGATCGTCCAGGTCGGCGGCAAGGCCGCGTTCTTCCTCTTCATCTACCTGGAGGTCCTCGACGCGTCGTTCTCCTTCGACGGCGTGGTCGGCGCGTTCGCCATCTCCCAGGACATCTTCCAGATCACCCTGGGCCTGGGCATCGGCGCCATGTACATCCGGTCGCTGACCGTCTTCCTGGTCCGCAAGGGCACCCTGGACGACTACGTGTACCTGGAGCACGGCGCGCACTACGCGATCGGCGCGCTGGCGCTGATCCTGCTCGCCTCGATCAAGTACCACATCCCGGAGATCGTCACCGGCCTGATCGGCGTCGCGTTCATCGGCGCCGCGCTGGCCTCCTCGATGGTCCGCAACAAGCGCCAGCAGGCGCTGGAGGG
>NZ_JBHUWH010000465.1:0-5990 GCF_042670125.1 Kitasatospora sp. NPDC057198
CCCCCTCCCCGTCCAACCCGCCCCGCCCCGCACGTCCCGTCCAGCACGCCCCAGCCCGCCCCACACGTCCCCGCCCCGCACCTCCCGTCCAGCCCGCCCCGCCCCGAAAGCCGGAAGCACCGCCCGATGCGCCGCTCCCCCCGTCCGCTCTGCGTCCGCCTCGACCGCGCGCTGCGCCGCCGGCTGGCCGCCGCGACCCTCGGCGCCTGCCTGCTGGGCGGGTGCTGGCCGGAGGCGGCGGGCGCGATCCGGCACTGCCGGACGGGGCTGCCGCAGGGGGTGACGGTGCCGATGCTGATGCTGGTCGCGGCGATGTTCGTCGGCGGGTTCGAGACCAGGGCGGCGGACGTCGGCCGGGCGCTGCTGCGGCCGGGGCTGCTGCTGGCCGGGCTGGGGGTGGCGCTGCTGCTGCGCGCCCTGGTGCTGCTGGGCGCGGAGCGGGCCGCTGCGGACTGCTGGCCGGACGGGCGGGAGGCCCGCTGGCTGGTGGTGGGGCTGGCGCTGACGGCGGCGATGCCGGTGGCGGGGGCGGCGCAGACCTGGGGCGCCAGGGCGGGCGGCGACGCCCCGCTGGGCCTGGGCCTGGTGCTGAGCACCACGCTGCTGAGCCCGCTGACCACCCCGCTCGCACTGGCGCTGGCCGAGGGCCCGGAGAGCGGCGGCCCGCGCCGCGTGCTGGACGCGCTGGCCCGCTCGGACGCGACCTGCCGCTTCATGGTGCTGTGGGTGGTGCTGCCGTGCGTGGCCGGGCTGCTGGCCCGCCGCGTCACCCGCCGGGTGCTGGGCGGGCGGCTGCGGGCGGCGCTGCTGCCCCGGCTGCGGCTGGCGGGGCTGCTGAACGCGCTGGCGCTGACGTACCTGAACGCGGCCGGGGTGGCCCGGCAGATCACGCTGCGCCCCGAACCGCGGCTGGTGGCGGTCGCGGGGGCCTGCGGGGTGCTGGTGTGCGCGGGGCCGTTCCTGGCGGCCTGGCTGGCGGTGCACCGCTCGCGCACCGCCCCGGCGGCCCGCACCGCGCTGACCCTGGCCTCGGGGCTGAACAACACCAGCGCGGCGGCGGCGCTGGCGGGCGCCCAGTTCGGCGGGCACCCGGCCGTGCTGCTGCCGATCTTCTTCTACGGGGCGGCCCAGCAGGTGCTGGCGGCCGCGCTCCCGGGGCTGCTGCGCGCGTCCACGACCAGGCGCTCGACCTGCGCGGATGCGGGGGCGGGGGTTCCGACGCCGAGATCCCTTCCAGGGTTCACCCGCGTTTCGTGACCGCGTAACACCCTCCTGCCAGGCTCTCCGGCATGAACGCCCGTACTGCCCCGCCGGCCCTCCCGCCGGCCCGGGAGCCGCGCTTCCCGCTGCCCCGCCGCCACCGCCGACTGCTCGCCTGCGCCGCCGTCGCGGCCTCCGTCGCCCTGGGCTCGCTCGGCGTGGGCGCCACGGTGGAGACCGTCCGGCACCAGAGCGAGTCGGCCCGGACCGCGGCCACCGGCGAGCACTGACCGCAGGCCGCCGCCGGCGGCCGTCATGTCGCCTCCGGCGCACCACCCGCCGCTTCGGGCTCTTCGGGCGCTTCGGACTCTTCGAGTTCTTCGGGCTCTTCGGGCTCTTCGGGGACGTAGCCGCACGATTCCGGGGCGCACTCGGCCCGGTGGTCCCGGCCCCAGAGGTAGACGTCGCGCTCGGTGGAGCGGACGCGGTGGGCGAGGCGGAGCTGCTGCCGCCGGGGCAGCGTCGAGGGCAGCGCCGCGAAGGTCTCCGGGAGGACGGCGACCATGCCGCCGACCTGTTCCCCGTCGCGCATCCGCAGCAGCCCGGTGCACTGCCACCAGCTGATCCCGCCCCTGCCGACCGGGGTGCCGGGCCAGTAGTACGAAGCCGGGTCCGGCAGCAGGTAGTGGACGCCGTCGGGGTCCAGGTGGGCTCGCAACCACGGCCCTCCCCCGCCCAGGCCGAGCCGGAGCCGCCGGACCTCGTCGTGCAGCGCGCAGACCGCTTCGGTGTCGAGGACCTTGAGGACGTTCGCCGCTGCGGGCAGCGGCCGGCATCCGGGGGGAGTCCTGACCGGCCAGCGCCCGAGCAGCAACCCGACCCGCTGCCGCGGTGTCATCGGCGACGGGCCCCTGCGGTACTCCGGCAGGGGCGGGGGCGGCGTCCAGTTGCGCCCCTCCTCCTCGAGGCAGCGCAGTATCCACGCCCGCCCCCTCGGGCCGGCGGTGTTCCAGACCCAGCTCATCGGCCGTGCGTCCATCGCCCGCTCCCGGCTCCGGGGGCTCGCCCCCGGGCGGGACGGCGCGTAGCGTCGCGGGCGGGCGACGCCCGGCAGGTTGTGGGCCAGGTCGGCCAGGAACGCGATGTGCTCCAGGGCCTCTTCGGTACCGTCCCCCGCCCCGGACCGTTCCCTCCGGGCCAAGTGGCGGATCTCCACGAGTGCCCGGGCCGCCAGGAGCGCGGCCACGTCCCGGTCGAGTCGGGACGCACGGCGGCGCCCCGTGCCGGTGAATTCTCCCACCGGGCGAGCGTACCGTCCGGGCCCGGCCCGCCGGACGGGTGGTGGGCGCCGGGCCCGCGGCCGATACTGAGGGTGACCGGCCCGAAGGGAGTCCCGTCATGGAGACCGGCACCGTCAAGTGGTTCAACAACGGCTACGGCTACATCGCCCCGGACGGCGGCGGCCCCGAGCTGATCGTCTACTACGACTCGGTGCTCGCCGACAGCGACGAGCACCGCTACCTGCACCGGGGCCAGCGGGTCCGCTACGACGAGACGGTGCAGGAGCTCCGTCCGGTCGCCGAGCGGGTCCGCCCGGTCACCTACTGAGCCCGGCCACCCGCCCCTGGGCCGGGAGGCTCGGGCGGGAGTGCCGGCCGCTGCCGGCCGGGGGCTCGGGTTCGGCGCGGGGGGCGTAGCGGGCGGCGGGGGCGCGCAGCAGCCAGGTGCGGCCGGCGGGGGCGGCCAGGCCCATCCGGTGCAGCAGGTCGAGCGCGTCGCGGCGGAAGGCGGCGAGGTCGGCGAGGTAGCCGGCGTCCCACCCGGCGCTCATGCCGTAGTCGTCGGTGATGTCGCCCAGGGTGCCGTCGATCAGCGCGTCGGGGACCAGCACGGCGGGCGGCGCGGTGTCGGTGGCGGCCGGGCGCAGGTCCTCGACCAGGCGTTCGGCGAGCAGCAGCGCGGCCTGGGCGAGGGTGCCGGGGCCGGGCAGCGCGAGGTCGGTGAGCTCGTCGGCGGGGTCGAGCAGGGCGACGCCCTCGGCGCGGACCTCGGCGGTGAGGCCGAGGAAGTCGGCGACCCGTTCGGTCTCGGCGGCGGTGGCGGTGCGCAGGTGTTCGCGTTCGGCGGGGGCGAGGTCGTCGTACAGCACGACGGGGGTCTCGGCGAGCAGCCGCCGTACGGCCGTCCCGGGGTCGGCGGGCGGCAGCGGGGGTGCGGTGAGCAGGTCGGCGGCGAGCGCGGCGGGCGGGCGCCACTGGTCGAGCAGGGCGCGGACCGGGGCCGGGGCGGGGGCGGGGTCGCCGGCCAGGGCGCGGACCAGGGCGGCGTACCCGGCGGGGTCGAGGCCGGGCAGCGGGCGGCCGGGCAGCGGGGCCTTGTGCAGGCGGGCGTGGTCGGGGCCGAGGGTGAGCCGGTAGCCGAACAGGGTGCGGAAGCCTTCGGCGAGCGCTTCGGCGTGACGGCGGATCAGCGCGAGCGCGGCGCCGTGCGGTCCGTCGGCGGTGACCAGCGGGTGGGCCGTCAGCAGCCGGGCGGCGGTGCGCACTTCGGTGGTGGGGCGTTCGGGTTTGCGGTGGCGGCCGCCGCCGGTGGGGCGGGTGGCGGCCTGGGCGGGCGCTTCGCGGCGTATCCGGCGGTAGCCGAGCGGCCGGAACAGCGGCGAGGTGCTGTGGTGGACGGTGGGGCCGTGCCACCAGCTGGTGCCCGGCTCGGGTTCGGCCTGCCGGGGCGCCCCGCCCAGGTGGCGGGCCCCGTAGGCGCCGAACACGGCGGTGGCCAGCAGGTCGGCCCCGGTGGGTTCGGCCTCCGCGAACCGGGCGGCCAACTCCTCGGCGGCCCCGGCCACTTCGGCCCGCAGCGGGCCACCCGGGCGGCCCTGCGGGTGCACCGGGGCACGGCCCTGCGGGTGTGCCTGCGCGGGGCCCTGCGGATGTGCCTGGGCGGAGCCCTGCGGATGTGCCTGCGGGTGTGCCTGCGTAGGGCTCTGCGGGCGCGCCGGTCCGGCGAGCCGTCCCGCCCCGCCCGTGCGCCCCGTCCCCGATCCGCCGGTCGCCGCAGCGACTTCGACGGCTGCTCGCTGCCGCTCCATGTCGTGCCAAGCCTAGACGCCGCGCCGGCCGCTACGCGCCGGTAACAACCTCTTCCGCCGGCCGCCGCCGTCCCCTAGGGTTCCGGGCATGCCACACCTGCCCGATGTCGTGCTCTGGTCGATACCGGCCTTCGTGCTGCTCACCGTCCTGGAGATCGTCTCCTACCGGTTCCATCCGGACGAGGACGAGCAGGGGTACGCCGCGAAGGACACCGCGGCCAGCCTGACCATGGGTCTGGGCTCGCTGCTGTTCGACGCCGGGTGGAAGATCCCGATCGTGGCGGTCTACTCGTTCCTGTACGAGCTGACGCCGCTGCGGGTGCCGGTGCTGTGGTGGACGGTGCCGCTGATGCTGCTCGCCCAGGACTTCTGCTACTACTGGTCGCACCGCGGCCACCACGTGGTGCGGATCCTGTGGGCCTGCCACGTGGTGCACCACTCCAGCCGGCACTACAACCTGTCCACCGCGCTGCGCCAGCCCTGGACCTCGGCCACCAGCTGGGTGTTCTTCGTGCCGATGGTGCTGGCGGGCGTGCACCCGGCGGCGCTGGCGTTCTGCTCCTCGGCGAACCTGGTCTACCAGTTCTGGATCCACACCGAGCGGATCGGCCGGCTCCCCCGCCCGGTCGAGTACCTGTTCAACACCCCCTCGCACCACCGGGTCCACCACGCCTCCCAGGGCGGCTACCTGGACCGCAACTTCGGCGGCATCCTGATCGTCTTCGACCGGCTGTTCGGCTCCTTCGCGGCCGAGGCCGAGCGCCCGGTGTACGGCCTGACCAAGAACATCGGCACCTTCAACCCCTTGCGGGTGGCCACCCACGAGTACGCGTCGATCGCCCGGGACATACGGGGAGCGACCACCTGGGGCGACCGGCTGCGCCACCTGGCGAAGGGGCCGGGCTGGCAGCCCGCGCCCCGCACCGAGACCCACGCCACCGGACCGGAGAGTGCCGCCGCATGACTTCCCTTCGCGACCCGCGCACCGCGCGGGCCCTGCTGCTCGCCTTCACCGCCGTCTCGGCCGCGCACCTCCTGGCGATCGCCTTCGGCGTCAAGCCCCTGCAGTACGCCACCAAGCCGCTGCTGATGCCGCTGCTGGCCGCCTGGGTCTGGGCCCTGGCGAAGCCCGGCACGCCGAGGCTGCTCGTCCCGGCGCTGCTGTTCGGCGCGGGCGGCGACATCCTGCTGGAGATCGGCGGGACGGCGGCGTTCCTGGCCGGGATGGGCTCGTTCGCGGCCGGCCACGTCTGCTACGTGACGATGTTCGTCAAGCTGGGCGCGCTCGCCGACCGCCGCCGGACCCTGCTGGTCGCGGGCTGCTACGCGGTGGTCTGGGGGGCGCTGGTCGGGCTGCTCTGGCCCGACCTGGACACCGGGATGCGCGTCCCGGTGGCGCTCTACAGCCTGCTGCTGGCCTCCACCGCGGTGACCGCCTCGCAGGTCAACGTGCGGGCGGGGCTGGGCGGGGCGCTGTTCCTGTTCTCCGACACCCTGATCGCCACCGACCTGGCGGACTGGCGGCACCTGCCCGCGCACAGCTTCCTGATCATGGTGACGTACCTGGCCGGCCAGTACCTGCTGACGGTCGGCACCCTGGAGCGCACCGGCGGCGTGGAACGCACCGGCGGCGTGGAGCGCGCCGAAGCCTGAGCACTCCGGCCCCCGGGCACGGCGAAGGGCGGCACCCGCTTCGGGGTGC
>NZ_JBHUWH010000466.1:0-5987 GCF_042670125.1 Kitasatospora sp. NPDC057198
GGCCGAGATCGGCGACGACCCGGCGCGTTTCGCCGACGCCCGCGGCCTCAAGGCGTACGCCGGATCGGCCCCGATCACCCGGGCCTCCGTCAAGAAGAGCTACGTCGGCAGGCGGCTGGTGAAGAACAACCGGCTCCTGCACGCCGGCTTCCTGTGGGCCTTCTCCGCACTCCGCACCTCACCCGGCGCCGGCGCCCGCTACCGCCGCCGGCGCGAGAAGGGCGACTGGCACGCCGGCGCCCAACGCAACCTCCTGAACCGTCTGCTGGGCCAGCTCTACCACTGCCTCCACAGCGGCCTGACCTTCGACGAGAACACTGCCTTTCCTGCACTGACTCCTGTCGCATCCGCGCCTGACCAGCCGTTTCAGTGCTGCACGGCTTGAGCTGTTGTCACATCGGTGAGGCAGACTGCCCGCCATGACAACGGCTGATCACGATGTTCCGACCGCCTGGAGCCGCATCGAAACCTGGCTCGCCGCGCACGTCCGACGGGCCCCCTACGGCCTGCGTCGGATGCCGAGCGCTTGGACGCGCTCGAAGCGGACCTCGGCGCGCCGCTAACTGCGGACCTGCGAGCCTGGTGGCTGCTGCCCGACGTCAGCGCGAACTACTGGATTCCGGGCGAGTTCGCCCCGGTCTCGCTGGACGAGGCACTGGAGACCCGCGAGATCTGGCTGCTGGTCGCCGAGCAGGAAGGCGAGTCGTTCGACGAGAACGGCCGGCCCGAGGGGCGTTATCTGCGTGAGTTCATGCCGATCGCCCTGAGCCCCGGCGGTGACGGACTGATCGTCGACCTGCGCCCTGGCGACACCCGCGGAGCGGTGTTCCTCTGGAACCACGAGAGTTGGATCCTGGATGTCCCTCATTGGGTCTCGGTCGCCCCGATGCTCGAGGACATCGCGCAAGCCCTGGAGGCCGGGACGCCCGCGCTGCTGAGCCACGCAGCCCTGGGCGGATCGCAGACACCCGGCACTGCCACAGTCGACGGCGAACTCGATCTTGCCTGGCAACCCACCACCGCACGTTAAGGCGCTTCAGCTTGACGCCTTCACATCCTGAGATGTCTTCTTCGTGGCTTCGCAATGGGGTCACCGGCCTTCGGGTCCGGCATGACTTCCCCCCTTGTTGTTCATGATCCGGGGGGGTGGTGTCACCGGGCCCGAAGGCATCGACGGACCGCTGATGAGGAGCTTGAGCACCGGTTTCACCCGAGCCGGAAGAGCTCTCCGTAACGTGGATGTGGCAGCTCGGTGCCCAGGCAAGGCCGGACGAAAAGCTTGATAGAGGGGCCTGCACGTGATCGACACCGGCGACATCGACGTCTTCCTCGGCCTGGACGTCGGCAAGGGCGAACACCACGCCACCGCTGTCACCCCGGCCGGGAAGAAGGCATTCGACAAGCGCCTGCCCAACACCGAACCCAAACTCCGCGAGCTGTTCGCCAAGCTGCAGGCCAAACACGGAACGGTACTGGTCGTGGTCGACCAGCCCGCCTCGATCGGGACCCTGCCACTGGCGGTCGCCCGCGACATGGGCTGCCCGGTCGCCTACCTGCCAGGGCTGACGATGCGGCGGATCGCCGACCTCTACCCGGGCGAGGCGAAGACCGACGCGAGAGACGCGTTCATCATTGCGGACGCGGCCCGGTCTCCCGAGGGAGCAACCGCTCGCCGGAGTGCCCGGCTCATGCGCGTCGGCCCGGATTCCGGGCAGTGAACGGCCGCCCCGAGCGTCACAGACGCTTGAGCAGTTCGGTCTTCTTCGCCGCGAACTCCTCGTCCGTGAGGATGCCGGCCTCGTGGAGTGCGGCGAGCTTCGTGATCTGCTCGACGACGTCCGGCTGAGCTGCCGTCTCCGCCGGTGCCGCCTGCTTGCCTCGCTGGATCACCGAAGAGGCAAGATCCAGGATCTTCTCGGTCACACCGGGCTGCGCCGGGAGGAGTTCCGAGGACTCGACCCGCGCGGAAGCATCGGTCACGACCTGCCGGCCCTCGAGCAGAACGGAGAAGACCGTGAACAGCTTCTCCGGCAGCTCGATGACGGACTGGTTCCCGTCGGCCCAGTCCACGCGGACGGTGCGCCCGGACCTCATGGCTGCGCCGAGGCCGGCGCCGACGGCCTTGCCGAGCCTCCCGGGCAGGGCGGTCTTCGCGGCGACCTGGCCCACGGCTCCGGCGATGCTCTCCCCGGCCGGGAGTTCCTCCCACTCGAGCACGGTCTCGGCAGTGAGCTTGGGCCGCTTGAACGGGTTGCGCGGGTGCTGGACGGTGAGTCCGCCGTGGCCCGAGAGAACGCTGCCGCCCGCCAGGTGGCCGCCCACCACCCGCCCCTGGTTCGTCAGCGTCTGAAGAATCGCCATCCGCGAACCGTAGGGCAAGGCTTCGAACCCACGCAAACGTCGCGCGGCCGGAGTCGCTCTCGTACGGCCCGCCGATGCGTCGGCGGGCCGGTACGCCCGGCCCGCCTGGGGGAATCACTGTGCAGGGCGACATGCTCCGCTCCGGCCGCCCGGTGCTCGCGGACCGTGGCGGTGATCGTCCGGGCGCCGCCGTGGGCCACCAGGACGACGACCGACTCCGGCCCCGGCGGGTCGAGTTCGCGGTGGCCGGCGGCACGCAGCAGTTCCCGCCGGTTCGACAGCACGGCGGCCCCCGGTTCGGCGGTGGCCCGGACGGCGGCGGCCCGGTCCGGTGGCGGCCCGGTCTGGTGGCGGCCCGGTCCGGGGGCGGACCGGCTCGGGCGGGCACGCAGAGCTGGACGGGCGCCAACAGGTGCTGCGAGCCGAGGAGTTACCGGACCTCGCGGGTGCGGCCAACCGCGGCCTCGGCACCGCCCTACTGCGTGGCGCGCGGGAGGGGGCGGGCGGCGATCCGGCCTTCGGCGCCGACTGCCACACGATGATCGTCGACGCCGGACGGCGGTTGCTGGAGCGCGCCGCCGCCACCGGCACCGTCCGTCCGGACGCCCCCTGAACCCCCACCCCCGGCCTTGGCCCGGGCCGCCGGGCGACTCAGACGGCGCGCAGCAGGTGGTCCGTCGGGGCGTAGTCGATCTTCCAGTCGACGTAGACGCCCACCGCACCGTCCCGCAGGCAGCGCAGGCCCACCGTCACCCAGCGCACCGACCCGTCGGCAGTCAGCGAGAACGCCACCGCCGCCTCGAACTCGTCGCCGCCGCAGGGGCATTCGGCCGACTCGGGTTCGGCGTCGACCCAGACCTCCGCGCTGTCCGCGAGGAACGCCAGCTGTCCGCAGCGGACGCACCCCCGCCCGGCGCAGCCCGCGGTGTCGTCCACCCAGATGGTGAACGCCCGCCCGCCGCACTCCTCGCACACGCACCCGGCGAGCAGCACCGGCCGGTACTCGGCGGCCTCGCGCAGGAACTCCGCGAGCTCCGCGGGGACGGCCGCGCCCTCCCACTGATCTGTGTCCACCGACCCATCCTGGCAGCGCCCCCGGACATCCAGGTCCACCCCCTCGCGACCCCGCCCGGCACCCCGGATCCTGCCCGGCCCCCGGCCCCGTTCCGGGTCAGACGGCGCGGCGGAGCGCCCGGCGGCGGGCGACCAGCTCGCGCGCGGCGTCCGCGCAGTGCGGGAAGTCGAAGGTGAAACCGGCGTCCAGCAGCCGGCCGGGGACCACCCGGCGGCTCTTGAGCAGCAGTTCGGTGTCCGTCCGGAGGGCGAGGGCCCCGAGTTCGGCCATCCAGCGGGTGGCGGGCAGGCCCACCGGCGCGCCGTTGGCCCGGCGCAGCTCGCGCATCAGCTCCCGGTGCGGCAGCGGGTTCGGCGCGGCCAGGTTGACCGGCCCGGCCAGGTCCTCCCGTTCGACCAGGAAGCGCACCGCCCGGACGAAGTCCCGTTCGTGGATCCAGGAGACGTACTGCCGCCCGCCCGCGACCGGGCCGCCCAGGCCGAGCCGGGCCATCCGGGACAGCACGTCGAAGACGCCGCCCCGGTCCGGGCTGAACACCATCGCGGCCCGCAGCGCCACCTGCCGGGTGCCGGGCGTCCGCGCGTCCCGCTGCGCGGCCTCCCAGTTCCGGGCGATCCGGACGCTGTACTCCCAGTAGTCGGGGACGCCGGGCTCGGCGCCGCCGATCAGGCCGGTCGCCTCGTCGTTGGGGGCGTCGTAGCGGTGCGCGTAGACCGTGGCGGTGCTCATCTGCAGCCAGACCCGGGGCGGGCGGGCGGCGGCGGCGATCGCCTCGCCGACCACCCTGGTCGAGTCCACCCGGGAGTCCATCATCTGCCGGAGGTTCTCCGGCGTGTAGCGGCAGCTCACCGTCCGCCCGGCCAGGTTGACCACCGCGTCGGCGCCGTCCAGTTGCTCGGCCCACCGGTCGAGGGTCCGGCCGTCCCAGGCCACGTGGTGCGGGGCGGACGGCGTCCGGGTGAGGACCACCACCTGGTGCCCGTCGGCGCGCAGCGCGCGCTCCAGCATCGTGCCGACCTGCCCGGTCCCGCCGGGAATCACGTACTTCACGGAGAAGAACGTATACCGAACACTGAACGCGTTCAATTCCCCCCTCCCGGGCTCCTCCGGCACCGGGCCCGGCGCCCGCCCGTCCGCCCTCCGTCCGAGCCGTCTGCTATCCCTGTGCCCGTGAACACCGAACTGCCGGAGCCGGCCGACCTGGCCCTGCTGCGCGACGCCTTCGGCCTCGGCGCCGCCGACACCGCCGACGCCCTCGGCTGGGCGGCCGTGCACGACTTCGAGGCGCGGCACGGCGTCGTGCTGCCCGAGCCGTACCGCACCTTCGTCGCCGAGATCACGGACGGCTCCGCCGACGGCCCGCCCGACCACGGCCTGCTCGGGCTCGCCGAACTGCCCTCCGACTGGGGCGACGGCCGCTCCGCCCGCAACCTCGCCCGCCCGTTCCCGCTCACCGCCGCCTGGCTCTGGGAGGAGGACGAGGAGACCCCGGAGGAGGAGTTCGACGCGCGCCTGGCCCGGCTCTCGGAGGACGGGTCGGTCGTCCTGGGCACCGACGGCTGCGGCATGTACTGGCACCTCGTCGTCACCGGCCCGCACCGCGGCCACATCTGGATGGTCACCGACGTCGGCGCGACCCCGTTCGGCGCCGAGTTCGGCCACACCACCGCCGCGTCCGGCTTCGCGGGCTGGGTCGCCCACTGGCACACCGGCCACCCGTGGTTCGACGCCTGACACCCCGCCCCGGCCCGTCCCGCCACCGCCAGAACCGGAACACCGGGCTGGGCAGAGTACCGAGCAGAGCAGAACGGCAGGTACTGGCACCTCGTCGTCATCGGCCCGCACCGCGGCCACATCTGGATGGTCACCGACGTCGGCGCGACCCCGTTCGGCGCCGAGTTCGGCCACACCACCGCCACACCAAGCTTCACGGGCTGGGCCGCCCACCGGCCACCAGCCGCCCATGGTTCGACGCCGCCCTCCCCCGACACCTGACACCCCCGTCCTGCCCCGGCTGCGACCATGGCCTCCAGCACCGGCCGGACCGGAACACCGGGCTGGGCTGCCCACTGGCACGCCGAGCGCCCGTGATTCGACGCCGCCTCTCCCCCGACGCCTGATACCCCCGCGCCGCCCTGCCCCGTCCCGCCCCCGGCCGGCCCCGGCTGCGACCATGGTCTCCGCCACCGGCCGGGCCGGAGCGCCGGGCTGGGCAGAACGCCGAGCAGAGCAGAGGGGAAGCATGTGGAGCTGAGGCAGTTGCGATGCTTCGTCGCCGTCGCGGAGGAGTTGCACTTCGGGCGGGCGGCCGAGCGGCTGCTGCTCGGGCAGCCCGCCGTGAGCCAGCAAGTGCGGCGGCTGGAACGGGAGTTGCGGGTCGAGCTGTTCGACCGTTCGCCCCGGTACGTGCGTCTGACGTCGGCCGGTGAGCGTTTCCTGCCCGCGGCCCGGAACGTGCTGGCGGCCGAGGACGCGGCCCGTGCCCTGGCCGCCGACCTGGCCGCGCCGACCGTGCTCCGGCTGGGTACGGTCGGCGGTCTCGGGGAGCGGC
>NZ_JBHUWH010000467.1:0-5957 GCF_042670125.1 Kitasatospora sp. NPDC057198
TCGTCCTGATCCGATCGGATCAGGACGACATGGCCCGTTCGTGCGCGGATCCGTTCGTCTCCCGCCCGGTCGGGTGATCTCGCGTGCTCTTCTGTGGCGCATGTCACCAAATGGCTGCGCGAGCGCCCGTGGAGTCGGACACTGGTGACGGTCGGGGGGAGGACCAATCGTCCTACCCGGCTGACGCCGTTTCACACCTGATCCGGTGCAAATTTTCAGCGAAGCGAGGTACAAGGATGTGCCAGCACCGAACCGAGTGTCCGTCCGCCGAATCGGCCGACCGCGAGGCGGCCGTCCCGGTGGCGCGCCACCCCGAGCAGGGCTGGAGCCTGCTGTGCAACGGGGTGCTGCTGTTCGACGACACCGGTGAGCTGCTGCCGGACGGCCGGGTGATCGCCCCCCGCCGGAGCCTGCTGATCGCCGCCTGACCTGCCGCCGCCCCCGCCGCCACCCCGCTGCCGCTGCCGCTGTCGCCGCCGCGCCGTCGCCGCGCCCGCCGGGGTCTGCGGTCAGGAGCCGCCGTGCGGGCGGGCGGTGGGTGTCGCGGGGTCGTACCACAGGCTGACCATCGGGGAGCGCAGCGTCCAGCCGAGGCTGGTGTAGAGGGCGCGGCCCTCGGTGGTGCCGACCAGGAGGGCGGTGCGCGCGCCGGCCGCGTGCGCCTCGTGCTGCAGCGTGCGCATCAGCGCCGAGCCGAGGCCGCGGCGGCGGTGCCCCGGGTCGGTCTCGATCTGGTCGGCGACGGCGAGCAGCGGGACGTCCACCCGGCCGCCGAGCGGGGTGGCGGGGGCCAGGGCGATCTGGCCGCGGGCGGCGAAGGCGCCGTCCGCGGTGCGGACCAGGGCCCGGACGGTGTCGCCGCGGCTCCAGGTGGTGATCCGGTAGCCGGCCGGGACGGCCGCCCGTCCGGGGCGCAGCGGAAGCGTCATCAGGTACCCGGGGGTGTCCTGGTGCCAGCCGCGGCCGATCCAGGGCAGGACGCGCTCGTCCTCGGCGAACAGCTTGAGCCACGTCCAGGGGGCGGTGGTGCTCCCGGCGAGCTTGCGGACCTCCTCCTCGGCGGGTGCGGGCAGCACGTGGCGCCGCACCTGGCGGGCCTGGCCGACGTCGATGCTCCAGCCCCAGGGCTCGGGGGCGGGGTCGGCGGCGCCGCGGGAGACCGTCCAGCCGCTGATCCAGGCTCGGACGAGTTCGGGGACGGTGGCGTCGTCGGTCACGGGCACGCTCCAGGGATGTAATGGTCTCTACTGGCGAGTGAATATTACCTCCGGGGCGTCGGGCGCGTCACCGGGGTTTGCGGCGTGCGCCCTCCGCAGCGCCGCGGCCAGGGCGGGGACGTCGACCGGGGCGGTGGTGTCGACCCGGTGGACGGGGCCGAGGGCCAGCGGGGCGGCCCCGCGGGCCCACCCGTCCCAGCGGCCGTCGGGCTCGCCGGGGCGCTCGGGGTGGACGGGGTGGCGGTGCGGCATCCGGTCCTCGAAGCGGCGGCGGGCCAGCGCGACGGGGATCTCGCACCAGACCTCCTGCACGGCGGCCACCCCGGCGGAGTCCAGCCCGGCCCGGACGGTCCGGCGCATCGGCCCGCCGAGCCAGGGCGCCTCCAGCACGGCCGCGCCGCGGGCGTCCCGCAGCAGCCGCCAGAGCGTCTCGCCCGCGGCCGCGCCGAGCAGCCGGCTCCACTCCCAGCGGTCCGGGACGCGCAGGCCGGCGAGCTGGTCGGCCAGGGTCTCCTTCACCGCGTCCTTGCTGAGCAGCGGAAGGCCCAGCTCGGCGGCCAGGGCCCGGCCGAGGGTGCTCTTGCCCGAGCCGGGCAGGCCGTTCACCAGTACGGTCATCATCCGTGCAGGCTAGCGGTGTTGACGCACCGTCAGGTGTTTCCGGCGGTGGGTCGGCGCAGGGCCCTGCGGGAGGTGCCGAGTTTGCGGAGCACGGCGGCGACGTGGTGTTCGGCGGTGCGCTCGGAGACGTAGAGGGCGGCGGCGATGTCCCTGTTGCGGGCGCCTTCGGCGAGCAGTTCGGCGACCTGGCGTTCGCGCGGGGAGAGGGTGTCGGCGGGGTCCCCTGGGGTGCGCGGGACGGGGCCGAGGGCGCGCAGCCGGCGGCGGCAGCGGGAGGCGCCGCCAACGGCTCCGAGGTGGTCGAAGGCGTCGATCGCCGAGGTCAGCAGGGGTGCGGCGGCGGTGACGGGCCCGGCCAGGGCGGCGCGTTCGGCGGCGAGCGCGGCGGGGTGCGGGCGGCCGATCTCCCGCCAGGCGTCGCGGGAGCGCAGGAACGCGGCGGCCGCCCCGTCCGGGGTGTCGGCGAGCAGCCCGGCGGCGAAGTGGCGTTCGGCGTGGCCGCCGGGGCTGGACAGCCCGTCGAGGCCGGCGGCGTGCTCGGCGGCGAGGGCGGTGGCGGCGGCCCGGTCGCCGCCGCGCAGGGCGGCCTCCACGGCGGTGGGCAGCAGGTCGAAGGCGAACGGCCAGGCTTCGCGGCGGCGCAGCAGGCGCAGCGCGGAGTCGAGGATCCGCCGGGC
This sequence comes from Kitasatospora sp. NPDC057198, assembly GCF_042670125.1. Taxonomy (NCBI): domain Bacteria; kingdom Bacillati; phylum Actinomycetota; class Actinomycetes; order Kitasatosporales; family Streptomycetaceae; genus Kitasatospora; species Kitasatospora sp. NPDC057198. The sequence continues at coordinate 2,516 of NZ_JBHUWH010000467.1, forward strand.
GCCGTCGGGGTCGTCGCGGTCGAGCCGGAGGCGGGCCAGGCCGGCCGCGGCGGGCAGCGCGGGCACGCTGGTGGCGTCCTGGTCGAGGGCGCGGCGGAAGTGCTCGGCGGCGCGGGCGGCGCGGCCGCGGGCGGCGGCGATCCGGCCCTGGGCGGCGGCGAGCAGTCCGGCGTCGGCGACGGGGCTGTCCGGGAAGCGCAGGCGGTAGGCGGCGAGGGCCGCGTCGAACCCGTTCCACCGGCCGGCCGCCCAGTCGAGCAGCACGGGGTAGCTGTGGGCATACATGGCGAGACCGCCGAGTCCGGCCCGCTCGCAGAGGGCGGCGGCCTCCTCGGCCCAGGCCCGGACCTGCGCGTCGAGGCCGGTGCAGCAGCCGATCTCGGCGGCGTTGGAGAGGCTGATCGCCGTGTAGAACACGATCCTGGGGTTGTCGTCGTGCCGGGGCAGGGCGGCGAGCCGGGCGGGGACCTCGGGGGCCGCGCACTCCGGGAGCGAGACCAGCAGGTTGGTGCGGACGACAGCGGTGGTCTCGGGGTCGTCCACGCGCTCCAGCAGGGCGAGGGCGCGGTCCATCCAGCGGCGGCGTTCGGCGGCGGTGGCGTCCCCGGTGTCCATGGAGGCGATGACGGACAGCGTCTTGGCCGCGTGCCGGGGGTTCTCCACCTCCAACTCGACGGCGGCCTCGGCGAGTTCGGCGACGCCGTGGGAGCCGCCGAGGTGCAGCCGGAGGAGGTTGCCGAGCCGGGCGCGGATCTCGCCGCGGACGGCCGGGGCCAGGCCGGGGGTGTCGACGATCCGGCGCAGCGCCTCGGCGCTGGCCCCGGCCTCGGCGGTGTAGGCGACGGCCTCGGCCAGGGAGCGGGCGGCGGCGCCGAGTTCGTCGGCGGGCAGGCCCGGGTGGTCGATGATCCGGCGGAGCATCAGGGCCGCGGTGCCCAGGTCGCCGACCTCCATGGCCCGGTCGGCGGCGGCCCGGGCGTGCACCAGCCAGCGCGCGGTGTCGCCGAGCGCCTCGGTGTGGTGGGCGATCTGCACCAGCGGCGGCGGCTCCCGGGCGGTGAGCAGACCCAGGACGCGGCGGTGCAGGCGGATCCGGACCGGTCCGGGCAGCGCGTCGTAGACGGAGCGGCGGGCCAGGGCGTGCGAGAAGCCGTAGCTGTCGGGGCCGTGCTCGACCAGGACGGAGCGGCCCAGGGCGTCGGTCAGGGCGTCGGCGGCCCGGTCGGCGGGGAGACCGGCGGCCTCGGCGAGCAGGCCCTCGGCGGCCGGGACCGCCAGCACGGCGGCGGCGTCGACCAGGGTGGCGGCGTCGGGGGTGAGCCGTTCGATCCGGGCGGCGAGCACCTCGCGCAGGCTGCGGGGCACGCCGAGCAGGTCGGGGCGGCGGTCGGCGCCGGGGCGGCCGGCGAGGGTGATCAGGTCCTCCACGGCGATCAGCGGCAGTCCGTGGCTGCGCTCGTACAGGGCGCCGGTGAGCTGCCGGGCGCCGTCCGGGCCGAGGGCGGAGCCGGCCAGGGCGGCGAGGGCGGGCCGGTCCAGCCGGTGCAGGTCCAGGTCGCCGAGGGCCGTTCCGGCGGGGCGGCGCAGTTCCCGGCCGAGCAGCGGGCCGTGCACCTCCTCGCCGCGGTAGGTCAGCAGCAGCGCGGCGTCCTCGGGCAGGCTGCCGGCCAGCAGCAGCAGGAGTTCGCGGGTGGCGTCGTCGGCCCAGTGGACGTCCTCGACGACCAGGACGACGGGGGCCGCGGCGGCAAGCAGGGCCCGGGTGGCGTTCAGCACGGCCTGGCGCTGCTCACCCGGCCCCGCCGGTTCGGCGGGCGGTGCGGGCAGCCGGCCGGCGAGGCGGGGCAGCAGCGGGGCGAGCGCGGCGCCGGCGGCGCCGAGCCGGGCGTCGACCGGCAGCAGCGGGCCGAGGGCGTCCAGGGCGTCGATGACGGGACCGAAGGGCAGCGGTTCGCGCAGCGGGTGGCAGCCGCCGGTGACGGCGCCCACGCCCCGGGCCCGCAGCGCGTCCACGGCCTCGGCGACCAGTCGCGTCTTGCCGATACCGGCTTCGCCCTGCACCAGGGCCACGGCCGGGCGGGACGCCAGCAGGGCCACCAGCTCCGCCAGTTCGCGCTCACGGCCGACGAAGGCGAAACCGCGCCGCTCCGCCCCGCGCCCCGCGTCCCCTGCCGTGCCAGTCATCTGCCGCTCCCGACCGCCGTGGACACCTGCCCTCACGCTACTGCGCCTTCCGGCGCGCGTCCGTCCGGCGCCGTCGGCGGGCGGGGCCCCGGGGCGGATGGGGAAGGCGGACGGGGAAGGCGGACGGGAAGCGGGAGAACGGAGGAGGCGGACGGTGCTGGGCAACGACGGACGGGCGGACTGGGGACGGGCGAAGACGGACGGGGGGCGGGCGAAGACGGGCAGGCGGACGGGGGCGCGGGCGAAGACGGGCGGGCGGGTGCGCGGCCCTGCGGCAGCAGGTGGGCGAGCGGGCGGTGGTTGAAGCCGTGGTGGGTGGGGGTGGGTCCGGGGACTACCCAGGTCGTGGTCCGGGACTACCCATGTCCGGGCGGTCGGGGAGCGGGAACGGGTACCGGTGGGGCTTCTCCCGGGGGCGGGGGCGGACTTCCCTGGAAGTACCGGCACCATCCGCACCACCCGGAGGCGAGCAGCCATGAATCCCAGGACCCGTCCGGCGGCCAGCCGTCCCACCGCCATCTACTTGCGCTGCTACCCGTACGACGCGGGTTTCCTGCTGGACTTCTGGGGGGCGCTCAGTCACTACGCCCTGGAGGCCGGGCTGGGCGAGGCGACCGTCTTCCTGGACAACGGGCGCGGTTCCCACGAGCCGCTGACCGCCCTGGAATCGCTGCTGGCGGCTGCGGCGGCGGGGCGGGTCTCGGCCGTCGTAGTGCCCGGACCGTTCGTCTTCTCGCTGGACGACGAGCGGGCCCGCGCCACCGTGCGCCGGTTCGAGGCGGCGGGGTGCGCGGTCCACGAACTGCCGCGCCCGCACCGGCGGCTGCCCGCCGCCCGGTTCGCCGTGGCGCGCTGAGGGCGGGCCCCGGGCCCTACGGCAGGTCGGCCACGATCAGCCGGCCCACCTGTTCGCCGAGCACCGCTCGGGCGGTCGGGTCGAGGCCGGGGTCGGTGACGAAGCAGTCCAGTTCGTTCAGGGTGGCGAAGGCGCTCAGGCCGACCACGCCCCACTTGCTGTGGTCGGCGACCGCGACCACCCGGCGGGCCGAGGCGATCAGGGCCCGGTTGGTCTGCGCCTCGGCCAGGTTGGGCGTGGTGAGCCCGGCCCGTTCGGAGACGCCGTGCGCGCCGATCAGCAGCACGTCGACGTGCAGTGAGCGGATCGCCTGGTCGGCCAGTGGGCCGACCAGGGCGGCGGAGGGGGTGGGGGTGCCGCCGGTGAGCAGCAGGGTCGGCCCGCTGCCGGGGCTGTCTCTTA
>NZ_JBHUWH010000468.1:0-5945 GCF_042670125.1 Kitasatospora sp. NPDC057198
CCCCCCGACCCGTCCTCGGGGGGCGCTCCGTGTCTCACCGGTCCGGCGCGGGAACGGCGCCGCCGGTTCAGCGCGGGAACAGCGCCCGGGCGGCGGCGGCCAGCGCCTGCTGGGCGCGGGCCAGCCGGGCGGCGTCCACGCCCCCGTCCCGGGCGGTGTCCCGGACGTGGTCGCGGAAGCGGTCGAGCAGGCGCTCCAGCTCGCGGGCCGGGTCGCCGGCCGGGTCGGTGCGGGCCCAGTCGGGCAGCTCGGCGGGCTCGGACGGCTCGGTGGGCTCGGCGGTCGGCTCCGGGGCGGCCGGTCCGGCGGCGGTCTTGTCCAGGTCGATCCGGACGGCCGGCTCCTCCGCCGCGCCCCAGCGCGCGGCGTCCGCCAACGAGCCCAGGCCGCGGGTCAGTTCGGCCAGGCCCTCGGCCAGGCCGGCCGACCAGTCGCCGCCCGCGGCGTGCGCCCGGACCTGCTCCTCGACCCGGCGCTTGAGCCGCAGCGCCTCCTGCTGGGCGGCGGTGCGGGCGGCCTTGGACTGCTCGCGCAGCTTCCGGGCTTCGGCCTCGGCGGCCTTGGCCTGCTGCCGGGCGGCCTTCTCCTGCTCCTTGGCCCGCCGGGCCTGCTCCTTGGTCTCGGCCTTGAGCCGGGCGAACTCCTCCTTGGCCCGCTGCCAGGACTCCTGGTCGCGCCAGGGCGCCCCGCCGGGGGCGGCGGCGCCGGGGGCGGCGGCCGCCTGCGTCCACAGCTCGGCGCGCAGGTCCTTGGCGTTGTCCCGGACGTCCTGCCGGATGGCTCCGGCGAGCTGGCCGACCGAGTCGTGGATCTCGGCCTCCAGGTCGGTCAACTCGGCCGTGCGGGAGGTGAGTTCGCCCCGCCCGAGGTCGGTGAGCCGGTAGACCTTGCGGCCGCCCTCGGTGGTGTGGCTGACCAGGCCCTCGGCCTCCAGCTTGGCGAGCCGGGGGTAGACGGTGCCCGCGGAGGGCGCGTACAGGCCGTGGAAGCGCTCCTCCAGCAGGCGGATCACCTCGTACCCGTGCCGGGGGCTCTCGTCGAGCAGCTTCAGCAGGTACAGGCGCAGCCGCCCGTGGCCGAACACCGGTGTCATCAGGACTCCTTGGTCAGGTCGAGCGGGGCCGCCGGCAGTTCCTTGGCCGGGCCGTCCTCCTCGGCCTCGGGGCGGCGCTGGACGGTGACCGCGCCGGTGACGGTGGTCACCGAGAGGCGGCCGCGGCCGGTGCCGAGCTGGCCGGAGAGCTTCTTGGAGCCCCAGCCGCCGCCGACGCTCAGCTCGGCGAAGGCGCTGGAGAGCGTGCCGCTGGTGGTGCCGGCCTCGACCTTGGCGTCGGCCAGGGCGGGCAGTCGGACACCGACCCCGCCGGAGACGGTGTTGACGGCGATGTCGGTGGGGGTGGCGGCGTCCAGGTCCAGGGTGACGGCGCCGGAGACCGAGTGCGCCCGGATCTTCGTCGCGGAGCCGGCCACCAGGGTGACCGCGCCGGACACCGTGTTGACCTTCAGCTCGCCGGACAGGCCCTCGGCGTCCACGTCCCCCGAGACGGTGTTGGCGCTGACCTGGCCGGTCAGCCCGGCCAGCGTGGTGGCGCCGCTGGCGCCGTGCACCCCGACCTCGCCGGCGATGCCGGAGACGGTGGCGTCGGCGGAGACGGTGCCGACCCGGACCACGGCGGAGGCCGGCACCGCGACCGTGACGTCGGCGCTGCGCTTGCGGCGCAGGCCGGAGAAGAAGGACTTCACCGTCTGCACGGACTTCACGGCCGCGCCGAACTCGCTCCAGCTGAGGTCCTTGTAGGTCACGGTCAGCACGCCGTCCTCCAGCGAGACCTGGAGCGGCTCGCCCTCCAGCCGGGACACCTCCAGCCGGGCCGGGCCTTCGGTGGGCACCACGTTCACCGCGCCGTCGACGACGCGCACGTGCAGGGTGTGCACGGTCTCGTCGAGGGCGATCTGCTGGGCACTGTCTACCGTCCACTGGGTCATTTCCGGCTCCCCGTCCGTCCTGTCCTCCGATACGCGGATACGCGATGTATCGCGTCCTTCTCGTTATTCACGATATATCGCGTAGCCGGGAAGTCAAGGAGCCCCGACCCCGATCCCGACCCGGCCCCGCCCCTGAGCCCACCCCGAGGCGCGGCTCCGGGACGGGCCGGGGTGCGGCTCCGGAACGGGCTCGGGGAGGGGCGGGAACGACGACGGCCCGGAAGGCGAACTCGCCTTCCGGGCCGCGCTGCTGACGGTTCGTCAGCCGGTCACTCGTCCTCGTCCTCGTCGTCCAGCCGGGCGAGCCAGGTGGCCAGCCGCTCCACCGGCACCTCGAAGTCCGGGTTCAGGTCCACGAACTCCCGCAGGCGCTCGGCCAGCCACTCGAAAGTGACCTCCTCCTCGCCACGCCGGCTCTCCAACTCCTCGATGCCGCGGTCGGTGAAGTACACGGTGGTTCGCTCCGGGGGTGGGTGGTTCCAGGTCCGTCGGGGTCCAGGATAGTGCGGCTCCGATCAGCCGTTGTACCGGTAGTAGCTGAGCGAGAGCGACACCGCGCCGTCGTTGGTGACGTTGCCGATCTTCATGATCGCCACGTTCCAGGTCTGCCGGTTGCGCACGCAGATCATCCGGCCGGGCGGCAGGTCGGCGTACGGGAACGACGCGCTCGGGTTCTTGTCGATGGCGTCCGAGCACTCCTGCGGGGTCAGCGAGTCCGCCTTGCTGAGGTACCGGTCGAAGTCGTCGGGCACGTACAGCTTGTCGTAGCTGGGCCGCAGGACGGTGTCCCCGAGGGGGGAGGTCGGTACCACCTTGCCGTTGAGCAGGTCGAAGCCGTAGTCGTTGCTGGGCGCGGACAGTTCGCGGTCGGTGTAGACCGCGGTGAACCCGGCGGGCGCCCCGCTCTTGTGCGGGGAGGGCGAGGCGGAGGCCGAGGAGGAGGGCTTCGCCGGGGTGTCCGACGGCGCCGCCGTCACCTGGTCCTGGCTGCCGCCGCCGTCCCCGGCCGGGGACGGGCCGACGGTGACGGTCTGCGTCGCGACCGGCTTGCCGTCCTTGCCGTCCTTGTCGTCCTTGTTGAACGCCTTCATCAGCACCAGCCCGCCGGTGGTGCCCGCCAGCAGCGTCACCAGCGCGACCACCAGCAGGGTCTTCCAGGACACCCCGCCCCGGCGCTCGGGCTTCTTCTCCGGCTGCGGCTCGGCGGCCAGCGGGACGGCGGGCGCCGGCGGCGGGGTGTGCTGCTCGGTCAGCCGCAGCGTCGGATCGGCCGGGGCGACCGGGCCGGTGACCGCCTCCGAGGTCGGGGTGAGCGGCCCGAACGCACCGGCCGGGGGCGCCACCGGGGGCGCGGGCGGGGCGGCGACCGGGGGCGGGGGAGTGGCGGGCAGCGCCGGGGGCGCCGCGGGCAGCGGGGTCGGCGGCGTCTTCGGCAGGTCGGAGCGCCGGGTGATCTCGGTGTTCACCTGGCCGGGCAGCCAGTCCTCGCCGAAGCGCAGCTGCCCGCCGACCACCGGGTGCTCCCGGGCGGCCTGGATGATCTCCGCGGGCGTCGGCCGGTCCGCCGGGTCCTTCGCCAGGCAGCGGCCGATCAGCTCGCGCAGCTGCGCGGGCACCGTGCTCAGCTCCGGCTCCTCGTGCACCACCCGGTACAGCACCGCGGTGTCCGGCCCGTCGCCGAACGGCGGCGCGCCGCCCGCCACGTACGCGGCCAGCGCGCCCAGCGCGAACACGTCGGTGGCCGGGGTGATCTTCTTGCCCTGGGCCTGCTCCGGCGACATGAACGCGGGCGAGCCGATCCGGTAGCCGGTGCCGGTCAGCGCCGTCGCGTCGGCGGCGCGGGCGATGCCGAAGTCGATCACCCGGGGCCCGTCCGAGGCCACCAGCACGTTGGCCGGCTTGAGGTCCCGGTGCACCACCTGGACGCTGTGGATCGCCTGCAGCGCCTCCGCGATGCCGCCGACCAGCAGCAGCACCGTGCGCACCGGCAGCGCGCCGTGCTCGCGCACCACCTGCTGCAGCGACGGGCCGGGCACGTACGAGGTGACCAGCCACGGCGCGCCCGACTCCAGGCCGCCGGAGTCGATCACCTGCGCGGTGTACAGGCCGTGGATGCGCTGGGCGCTGCTCACCTCCTGCGCGAAGCGGCGGCGGAACTCGCCGTCCTCGGCGAACTCGGGGCGCACCACCTTGAGTGCCACCGGCCGCCCGCCCGGCGTGTACGACAGGTAGACCCGGCCCATGCCGCCCGCGCCGAGCCGGGCGAACAGCCGGTAGCCGCCGACCTCCCGGGGGTCGTCCGGCAGCAGCGGCTGGAAGACCGGCGGGAGCGGTACGGGATTCTGCGGAGTGTCGGCTGCCATGCGGCGGGTCCCCCTCGGAAGTGCGGGTCGAAAGACGGCCGTCCGGCACCCGGCGGCGGAAACGGCGAACCACAACCTACCGACCCGTCAGATCCTGTGCAGCCCACGGCGTCGGGCAAAGCGTCACGGTCCGGAAACGGAACCGCCCCGCCCCCGGAGAACCGGGGGCGGGGCGGTCACTGCCGTGCCGCGCTCAGCGCGTCAGAGCGAGAACACCTCTTCGACCAGCGCCTGCTGTTCGACGGCGTGGCGCTTGGCGGAGCCGACGGCGGGGGCGGAGGAGGCGGGGCGGGCGACCCGGCGCAGTCGGGCGTCGCCGCCGGTGCGGCCGATGACGACCTGGAGGTGGTCGACCAGGTTCATCGCGATGAACGGCCAGGCGCCCTGGTTGGCGGGTTCCTCCTGGGCCCAGACGAACTGGACGTTCTCGCCGTAGCGGCCCAGCTCCTCCTGCAGCTCGGCCACCGGGAGCGGGTAGAGGCGCTCGACGCGGACGATGGCGGTGTCGGTGACGCCGCGCTCGGTGCGGGCGGCCTCCAGGTCGTAGTAGAACTTGCCGGAGGTGATGACGACCTTGCGGACCTGCGCCGGGTCGACCGTGGTGTCCCCGATCACGGGGCGGAAGCCGCCGGTGAGGAACTCGGAGGCGGCGGAGGCGGCGGCCTTCAGGCGCAGCATCGACTTCGGGGTGAAGACGATCAGGGGCTTGTGGTGGGGGTTGTGGGCCTGCCAGCGCAGCAGGTGGAAGTAGTTGGAGGGCAGGGTGGGCATGGCGACGGTCATGTTGTCCTGCGCGCACAGGGCGAGGAAGCGCTCGGGGCGGGCGGAGGAGTGGTCGGGTCCCTGGCCCTCCATGCCGTGGGGGAGCAGGAGGGTGACGCCGGAGTGCTGGCCCCACTTCTGTTCGGCGGAGGCGATGTACTCGTCGACCATGGTCTGGGCGCCGTTGACGAAGTCGCCGAACTGGGCCTCCCACATGACCAGCGCGTTGGGGCGGGTCAGGGAGTAGCCGTACTCGAAGCCCATCGCCGCGTACTCCGACAGGAGGCTGTCGTAGACGGTGAAGCGGGCCTGGTCGTCGGTCAGGTGCATCAGCGGGGTGTAGTCCTCGCCGGTGTTCCGGTCGATGAGGACGGCGTGGCGCTGGCCGAAGGTGCCGCGGCGGGAGTCCTGGCCGGCCAGGCGGACGGGGTGGCCCTCCATCAGCAGGGAGCCGATGGCGAGTGCTTCGCCGGTGGCCCAGTCGATGGTGTTGTCCTCGACGGAGGCGGCGCGGCGCTGCAGCTGCGGCAGCAGGCGCGGGTGCACGGTCAGCCAGTCGGGGAGGTTGACCTGGGAGGCGGCGATCCGCTTGACCGTCTCGGCGGAGATGCCGGTCTGGATGGAGACGGGGAAGTCGGCGACCGGGCGGCCGGTCTCGGCCGGGGCCGGGGCGGCGGTGGCCTCGCGGACCTCGGCGAAGACCTTCTCCAGCTGGCCCTGGAAGTCCTGCAGGGCCTGTTCGGCCTCTTCCATGGTGATGTCGCCGCGGCCGATGAGGGCTTCGGTGTAGAGCTTGCGCACCGAGCGCTTCTTGTCGATCAGGTCGTACATCAG
>NZ_JBHUWH010000469.1:0-5941 GCF_042670125.1 Kitasatospora sp. NPDC057198
CGGTGGGCCTGATCGTGGTGGGGTCGATGCCGAGCACCTCGCCCCAGACCGCCGCCACCCGCAGCGCGGCCGAGGAGAGTTCGCCGCCGGTTGCCTCACCAGCTGCGGCCTCGACGGCGGGTGCCTGGGGTTCGGCCGTCTCCTGGTCGGTCCGCTCCAGGTCGCCGCCGGGCAGCCAGCGCCCCCGGCCGAGGACGGAGCGGGTGCCGTCCGCGCCGGTCAGCACGATGTCGCCGGGGGCGCCGATGGCCGCGGGCAGGCCCGCCGGGTCGAGGACGGCGACGGCGGCGGGGGCCCCGCTGCCGGGCACGCCGGGCAGCGGGCGGGAGCCGAACTCCGCCAGCGCGGCGAGCTCCTCGTCGTCCAGCAGCGGGCGGGCGGTGTGCGGCTGCGCCGGGTCGGCGGTCATCCGGTCGAGCGCGGCGGTGAAGTAGCCGCCGATGCGCACGATGTGGTCGTTGTCGAACGCGTCGGTGTGGTAGTGCAGGCTCAGCTGCACCTCGTCGGTGTAGAAGTGCCGGGAGAACTCCGAGCGGAACGGGAACTCGGTGATGGCCACGGCGCGGACGTCCAGCAGCGAGAACTCGGGCAGTTCGCGCAGCTTCTTCAGCGAGTAGAAGTGCGTGAAGTTGAAGACGGTCTCGAACAGCGGCACCTGGGTCTGCAGGTCCTGCTTCATCTTGGCCATCGGGTAGCGGCGGTGCGGCAGGAAGGAGGTCTCGGTGTCGTAGACCTGCCGGATCAGCCCCTCCCAGCTGCCGTCGGCGAGTTCCACCCGCATCGGCACCGAGTTGAGGAACAGGCCGCACGCCTTCTCGGCGTCCGCGGCCTCCGGGCGGCCGCTGTGCTCGTAGCCGGTCATCACGTCGCGCTCGCCGGTCAGCACGGCGTGCACCTTCATGTGGGCGGCGAGCAGGACGGTCTTCACCGGGACGCCGAGCCGGCCGGCCAGCGCGACGATCCGGTCGGACAGGCCGCGCGGCAGCGGCACGTCCTGCAGGACGACGTCGAAGGCCGCCTGCTCGTCGCGCGGCCGCAGCCGGGGGATGACCGTCTGCGGCCGGTCGGCCAGCCGGTCGAGCCAGTACCGGCGGTCCTCGGCCGAGTTGATCGACTGCTGTTCCAGGCCGATGAAGTTGCGCAGGTGGTTGGGGACGGGCTCGCCGGTGTAGGCGCCGTCGGCGACCAGGGCGTGGTAGATCTCGAACAGCTTGGTGTGCACCAGGTTGATGCTCCAGCCGTCGAGCGCCGAGTTGTGCTGGCTGATGCTGTAGCGGTACAGGTCGTCGCGCAGGACGTGGACGTGCAGCCGGATCAGGCCGGGGTACTCCCAGTCGAAGGCGTGGGCCTTCTCCTCGCGCTCCCACTGCTCGTACCAGGCTTCCTGGGCGGCGTCGTCCAGGTGGCGGATGTCGGCGATGAACACCGGCGGCGGGTCCACCGACCTGTGGACGAGCTGCAGGTAGTCGCGGAAGCCGCTGAGCCGGTAGCTGGTGCGGAAGATCGGGTTGTGGTCGACCAGGATCCGCACGGCCTCGGTGAACGCCCCGGCGTCGAAGGCGCTGTTGATCAGGTAGCCGATGATGTCGTGGTACTGGGAGCTGCCCCGGGTCATCTCGCTCTGGAAGATGGTGCCCGCCGAGAGCATCGACATCGGGTAGGCGTCCTCGACGTCCTCCGGCAGGCGGCCGCGCTCGTCCTCGCCGATCAGCTCGAACGGGGCGAACTCGTGGCGCAGTTCCTCCCGGGTGCCGCCCGCGTCCAGCACGGCGGCCAGGGCGGCGACGGTGGGGTTGGCGAAGAGCTGCTGGAAGGTGAAGGCGAGGCCGAGCTTGCGCGCCCTGGCCAGCACGGTGACGAAGTGGATCGAGGTGCCGCCGCGCGCGAAGAAGCTGTCGTGCACGCCGATCCGGTCGAGGCCGAGCACCTCGGCGATCAGGCCGGCCAGCGCCCGCTCGCTGTCGGTGCGGGGCTCGACGTGGCCGACGGCCTCGGTGGCGGGCTCCGGCAGGGCGCCCCGGTCGAGCTTGCCGTTGGGCGAGAGCGGGAAGGCGTCCAGCACGACGACCCGGGCCGGGACCATGTACTCGGGCAGCGTCCCGGCGAGGTGCTCGCGCAGCTGCTGCTCGGCGGGCCGGTCGCCGTCGGCGGCCGAGTCGGCGACGGCGTAGCCGACCAGGCGCCGGTGGCCGTCGGCGCCGGTGCGCACCACGACTGCGGCGTCGCCGACGCCCGGGTGGTCGAGCAGGCGGCGCTCGATCTCGCCGAGCTCGATGCGGTAGCCGCGGAGCTTGACCTGGGAGTCGTTGCGGCCCAGGTACTCCAGCGAGCCGTCCGGCAGGCGCCGGACCAGGTCGCCGGTGCGGTAGGCGCGGCTCTCGCCCGGGAAGGGGTTCTCCACGAACCGCTCGGCGGTGAGTTCCGCGCGGTGCAGGTAGCCGCGGGCCAGGCCGTCGCCGGCGATGTACAGCTCGCCGGGCAGGCCGACCGGCCGCTCGCGGCGCCGCTCGTCGAGGACGTGGAGCCGGGTGTTGTCGATCGGCAGGCCGATCGGGACGGCGGTGTCGCCGGCGGCGGTGCGGTGGTGGCTGACGTCCACGGTCGCCTCGGTGGGGCCGTAGAGGTTCACCAGCTCGGCGTGGCCGAGGAGTTCGGCGAAGCGGCGCACGTGGTGCACGCCCAGCGCCTCGCCGCTGGCGAAGACCCGGCGCAGCGAGCCGAGGCGCCCCTGGGCGCCGGTGGCCGCGACGTAGTCGAGGAACGCGCCGAGCATGGTCGGCACGAAGTGCAGGGTGGTGACCCGGTGCCGCTCGACGGCGGCCACGATGGCCTCCGGCTCGCGTTCGCCGCCCGGCGCCAGCAGGGCGACGCGCGCGCCCTCGATGTGCCACCAGAACAGCTCCCACACCGAGACGTCGAAGGAGACCGGCGTCTTCTGCAGGATCGTGTCGGTGTCGCCGACGGGGTAGGCGCGCTGCATCCAGTGCAGCCGGTTGACGACGCTGCGGTGCTCCACCACGACGCCCTTGGGGGCGCCGGTGGAGCCGGAGGTGTAGATGACGTACGCGGCGTCGGTGGCGGACCCGGCCGCCGGGGGCTCCCCGGCGTCCGCGGAGGTGTCGGCGACCGGCTCCAGCACGGTGACGGACGGCGGCACCAGGGCGGCGCGGTCGGCCTGCGCCAGGACGATCGCCGCCTTGCTGTCCTCCAGCATGTACGTCAGGCGGGCGGGCGGCAGCGAGGCGTCGAGCGGCAGGTAGGCGCCGCCGGCCTTCAGGACGGCGAGGATCGCGACGAGCATCTCGACCGACCGTTCGGCCAGGACGCCGACCACGGCCTCGGCGCCGACGCCCCGCTCCCGGAGGGTGCGGGCCAGCCGGGTGGTGGCGCGGTCGAGTTCGGCGAAGGTGAGGGAGCTCTCGCCGGAGGCGACGGCCACCGCGTCAGGGGTGGCCGCCACCGTGCGGGCGAACAGCTCCGGGAGGGTCACGTCGTCGGGGAACGGCACGGCGGTGTCGTTGGCGGCGGCGACGGCATCCGCGTCCGCCGCGGTGCGCAGGTCGATTCCGGCGAGTTCGGCGTCCGGGTCCGCCAGGGCGGCGGTGAGCAGCCGCGCGTAGTGGGCGGCGAGCCGGGCGGCGCTGCCCGCCGTGAAGCGCTCGGGTTCGGTGCGCACGTCCAGGGTGTAGCCGTCCGCGGTGCGCCGGACGTGGAACAGCACGTCGGCGGCGACCGCCTCGACGGCCTCGGCGGTGTGCAGGCCCTCCAGCGCGACGGCCGCCTCGACCTCGGCGCCGGCCAGTTCGACCGGGTAGTCCTGGTGGGCGAGCACGTCCAGGGTGGCCCGGCGCAGGCGGCCCAGCAGGGTCTTCAGGGTGTCGTCGGCGAGCAGTTCGAGCCGGGTGGGCAGGATCCGGGCCAGCGGCCGGGGCGCGGTCGGCGGCTGCCCGACGACCAGGTCGCGCTCCCCGGTGTACGCGTTGAGCAGGGCGAGCGCGGCCGCGGTGAGCAGGGTGTGCAGGGTGGTGGCGTCGCCGCGGCTGACGGCGGTCAGCCGCTCGGCCAGCGCGGGGTCGAGGTCGAGCGCCGCGGCGGGGGCGGTGCGTCCGGTGCGGGCGGCGGCGGGGCGGTCGGCCGGGAACCCGGTGGCGCGGGACCCGTCGAGGAAGCGGGCCCAGAACGCGGCCGCGGCGGGCCGCTGCGAGGCGGCGATCTTCCGCTGCCCGACGGTCAGGTGAGAACTCATGGAAGGGGGTGCTCCTCGGCGTGTGGATCAGAAGTCGAAGGCGATGCCGGGCAGTTCCGGCGTGTCCGCGGTGCGGTCGGCGGCGGACCCGGCGGACCCGGCGGGCCGTCCCAGGGCGGCGACCGTGCTGTCGGGGTGCGCGAGCGCCCGGTCGAGGATGCCGAGGAGGGTGTCGCGGAACGCGGCGACCGTGTCGCGGTCGAAGAGCTCCGTCGAGTACTCCCACTCGATGTGCAGGTCGTCCTGCTCCTCGAAGACCTGCATGTTCAGGTCGGCCATGCCCTGTCCGGGGTGGCGGGGCCTGAGCAGGACGCGCTCCCCGAGCAGTTCGACGGTCTGCAGCGCGCCCGCCTGCAGGGCCAGCAGGGTGTCGAAGAGGGGGTTGCGGCCGGGCACCGGCTCCCCGGCCTCGCGGACCAGTTCGGCGTACGGGAAGTCCTGGTGCGCGAACGCCTCCCGGGCGGTGGCGGCGGCCTCCTCGACGAGCACGCCGAACGGCTTGTCCGCCGCGGGCCGCAGCCGCAGCGGCACCGTGTTGACGAACATCCCGACCGCCGTGTCGAGGCCGGGGGCGGTGCGTCCGGCCGCGGGGACGCCGACGGTGACGTCGTCCTGGCCGGTGGCGAGGGACAGGAAGACCGCGTAGGCGGCGGCCAGCGGCGCGAAGGGCGTGACGGAGCGCTTGGCGGCGAGGGCGCGCAGCGCGGCGGTGCGCCCGGGGCCGAGCGCGAACGGCAGCAGGTCGCCGGCGTGGTCGCGCAGCGCGGGGCGGGGCCGGTCGGTGGGCAGTTCGGCCGGGGCGGGGCGGTCGCGCAGCGCGGCCGTCCAGTGGGCCCGCTGCCGTTCGGCGGCGGCCTTGCCCCCGCCCGCGGCCGCCCAGTGGGCGTAGTCCCGGTAGGGGTGGGCCACCGGCGGCAGTTCCCGGCCGCGGTAGAGCGCGTCGAGGTCGCCGAAGAGCTGCTTGAGGGAGAGCCCGTCGACCACCAGGTGGTGCAGGTCGACGAAGAGCACGGACCGGTCGCCGCAGCGGTGCAGGGCGGCGCGGGCCAGCGGCGCGGTCGCCGGGTCGAAGGGCCGGACGAGTTCCCCGAGCCGCGGCTCCCCCTCGGCCAGGCGCAGTTCCGACACCGCCTCGGGGTGCACGACCTGGACGGGTTCGTCCTTCAGCTCGAAGGAGGTGCGCAGCACCTCGTGGCGGGCGACCAGGGCGCGCCAGGCGTCCGCGAGCCGGGCCGCGTCCACGTCGGCCGGCAGGTCCAGCAGCAGCGGCACGTTGTACTGGACCGAGTTCTCGTCGCGGCGCTGCGCCACGAACAGCGGGTACTGCTGGGGGGCGAGCGGGTAGTGGTCGGCGGGGGGTGCGGCGGGCAGCGCGGCGGGGCCCGCGGGCTCGGGCGCGCGCTCGCCGAGCAGGGCGGCGAGGTCCTCGACGGTCGGGTTGCGGAAGATGTCGGCGACGGTCACCGGCACGCCGAACTCGGCGCCGACGGCGGTGGCGAGGCCGGCCGCCAGCAGGGAGTCGACGCCGTGGTCGAAGGCCGAGTCGAGCACGCCGACGGTGGCGCCGGGCAGGGCGCCCTCCCAGATCGCCACCAGCCGCTCCTCGACGGCGTTCCGCGGCGGCACGTGCTCCACCGGCAGGTCGTACCGCTCGGCCGGGTCGGGCAGCGCCGAGCGGTCGACCTTGCCGTGGGC
>NZ_JBHUWH010000470.1:0-5940 GCF_042670125.1 Kitasatospora sp. NPDC057198
CGCCCGCCCGGTGGGAGACTGCGCCGATGGAGACTGCGCCGATGGAGACCCCGCACCCACCGCACCGCTCGTTCGCCGACGCCCGCGCGCTGGCCCCCGTCGTCCGCGAGGTCTTCGGCACCGACCGCCGGATCGTCTCCGTCGACCGGCTGCGCGGCGGCACCAGGAAGGGCGTCTACCGGGTCGTCCTGGACGACGCCGCCAGCGCGGTCGTCTACCGGTGGAGCCCGGACGAGGACTACTGGAGCGGCCTGCTCCCGGACGGCCGCGACGACCCGGCCGACCCGTTCTCGCACGCCTCCGGCCCCGACCTGCTGGAGGGCGCCACCCGCCGCCTGGCCGCCGTCGGCGCCCGCGTCCCGCGCCTGCTGTTCACCGACCGCACCCGCCGCCTGCACCCGGCCGACCTCGCCGTCGTCGAGGACGTCCGCGGCGGCACCCTGGAGTCCCTGCTGGAGCGCGACCCGGCCGCCGGAGGCCGCGCGCTCGCCGGACTGGCCGCGACGCTGCGCCGGATGCACGCCCACCGCGCCCCCGCCTTCGGCCGGGTGGCCCGGCTCGACGCCGGCGGCGCCCCGACCGGCGACAGCTGCCAACGGGCGTACCTGGACCGGGCGCTGGTGAACCTCGCCACCGCCGTCGCCCACGACCCGCGCGCCGCCGCGGCCGAGGGCGCCCTGGCCGGGAAGCTGCACGCCCTGTACGCCGCGGTCGAGCCGCGCGACGGGCTCGGCGTGGTGCACGGCGAACTGGGCCCCGACCACGTCCTGGTCGGGCCGGCCGGCGAACCCGTCCTGATCGACGTCGAGGACCTGCGGTACGCCGACCCCGAGGTCGACCACTGCTGGACGCGGATGCGCTTCGGCCCGCACTACGAGGCGCTGCGCGCCCCCGGCCTCGACCCGCGCCGCCTCGCCTTCTACCGGTACGCCATGCACCTGGACCTGGTCGGCGGCCCGCTGCGGATCGCCGCCGGCGACTTCCCCGACCGGCGGTGGATGCTCGACGTCGCCGACCACCACCTGCGCCGGGCCCTGGCGTACCGGGCCTGACGCCGGGCGGTGCGTCGGCGGCGGGTCAGGAGACGGACACCGCGCTCCAGGCGGCGCCCACCGCCGCGTACTCGGCGGAGCCCGCGCCGTACAGGTCCCGGGCGGCGTTCAGCGAGGCGGCGCGGGCGCCCTTGTAGTCGGTGGTGGAGGTCATGTAGACGGTCAGCGCCCGGTACCAGATCGCGGCGGCCTTCTGGTTGCCGATGCCGGTGACGGTCGAGCCGTTGCAGGTCGGCGAGTCGTAGGCGACGCCGTTGACGGTCTTGGCGCCGCTGCCCTCGCTGACCAGGTAGAACCAGTGGTTGCCGACGCCGGAGGAGTAGTGCACGTCCAGCCGGGCGACCTTCTTGCTCCAGCAGTCCGCCGAGGCGCCGTCCAGCGAGGGCTTGTCGAAGCGGCGCAGCCACGGCGGGGTCGACTGGTCGCTGAACAGGTAGTCGCCTTTGTCGACCGCGTTGTTCGCGTACCACTCGACCATGGTGCCGAAGATGTCGCTGGTGGACTCGTTCAGGCCGCCGGACTCGCCGCTGTAGCGGAGGTTGGCGGTGGCGCTGGTGACGCCGTGGGTCATCTCGTGGCCCATGGTGTCGAGGTCGACCTGCTCGGGGTCGGTGCTGCCGTTGCCGTCGCCGGTCATCATGCAGAAGCAGGCGTCCGACCACTGGGCGTTGTCCCAGTCGGTGCCGACGTGCACGAAGACGGTGGCGCCCTTGCCGTCGTTCTTGATGCCGCTGCGGCCGAAGGTGTTCTTGTAGTAGTCGTACGTCCAGGCGGTGTTGGCGTGCGCGTCGACGGCGGCGGTGGCCCGGTCGGCGGAGAACTTCCGGCCGTCGCCCCACACGTCGTCGGCGTCGGTGTAGAGCGTGCCCGAGGTGGCCTTGACGCTGTTGGCGGAGAGGTTGTGCGCGTCCTTGGTGGTGTGGCCGCGGACGGGGTCGATCAGCGCGTAACTCCCGTCCGCCTGCTGGGTGGTGGCGAGCGTGACGTCGCCGGTGTACTCGGAGTGGCCGGTGCCGGTCGCGGAGTGCTCGGCGTCGTAGCTGTCGATGGCCGCGCCGGTGGTGGCGTCGGTGACCACCACCCGGCCGGTGGGCTGGCCCTGCTTGCCGGTGCCGCTGACGGTGGTGCGCCAGGCGAGGCGGGCGGTGCCGTCGGCGGCCCAGACCACCAACTCGGGGGCCGAGGTGGCGCCGGATATGCCCGGCGCCTGCCCCAGCGCCTCGGCGGCGCTGCGCTGCGCCGGGACGGCGGGGCGGGTGGTGGGCACCTTCGGGTCGTGGCCCTTCGCGCGGGAGGAGCCGGCCAGCCGGCCGCGCGCGTCCTGGTGCACCACCAGGTCGCCGCCGACCACCGGCAGGCCCTGGTAGGTGCGGTCGAAGCGGACGTGCTGGGTGCCGTCCGGGTCGAGCAGCACGTCCTTGAGGACGAGTTCCTGGCCGGGGCCGTAGCCGAACAGCGCGGCGTGCTGGACGACGTTGGTCCGGGCCCGGGCGACGGCGGCGTCCCGGCCGGGCGCGGCGGCGGCGCTGCCGGTGGTGACGGAGCTGAGCAGGAGGGCGGCGGTGGCGGCGAGGGCGGCCGTGCCGAGGGCGCGACGGTGCGCGGAGGAGGGGCTCACGCGGGACTCCAGTCGGGGTAGCTGAGGGGTAGCCGACCGAGAGCCTGTCCGTGAACAGACAAACACTTCTATTTAACAGAACGGAACGTGACCCTATCGTTGCGTTCCGTCCCCGCCCGGGAAGTCTCCCGTCCGGGAAGACCCCCGCCCCGCCCTCCCCGCTCCCCCGCTACCGCAGGATCCCCTCCCGGCGGGCGGCCGCGACCCACTGCGGGAAGTCGGACAGCAGGCGGTCGTAGAGGTCCGCGTCCGGCAGGGTGCTGATGTCGTCGACCGCGAAGAAGCCGACGTTGTCGACCCGGCGGCCGGGGAGGCTGTCGAAGCGTTCGAGGATGCCGTAGTCACTGTGGCCGAGGCCGACGAACTGCCAGAACAGCGGCTCCTCGACGGCCGCGCGCAGCTCGCGCTCGATCTCGCTGTTGCGGTGGATCCCGCCGTCGGAGAAGAACAGCACCAGGGTCGGTTCGGGCGTCGGGTTCTCCCGCACGTAGGCGCGGACCTGGGCGATCACCTTCGGCTCGTCGTTCTGGACGCCGACCGCCTTCATGTCCACCCGGCCGTCCGGCAGCGGCGGGCGGATCTTGCGGCGGCCGAACATCGATATCTGGCCGACCCGGACGTGCAGGCGCAGCCACTCGGGGAGGTCGGCCAGGCGCAGGTCGGGCAGCCGGGCGGGCCAGCTGGCGAAGGTCCACGCCTGCATGGTGCGGTCGGTGTCGAGCTGGGCGGCGACGGCGGCCATCCGTTCGACCACGTCGGCGACCACGCCCCGGCTGTAGAGGGGGGCCATCGAGCCGGAGGCGTCCAGCACCAGGATCACCCGGGCGGTGAGCTGCTGGGCGCCGTGCTTGCGCAGGCTGACCGCGATCTGCTGCTTGCGCAGGTCGAGCCGCTTGCGCATCTCGACGGGCAGCCCCCGCTCCTGCTCCGACTCCACCGCCGCGACGGGCTCGGGCGCCACCGGCACCGGCGCCGTCACAGGCACGGGCGCCGTCACAGGCGCCGTCACCGGCACCGGCACCGGCGCCGGCACCGGCGCCGGCTCAGGCTCCGGCTCCGGCTCCCGGAGGGCGAACCCGTGCGCGGCGGCGAGGCCGGCCAGACCGTCCGTCCAGCCCTGGCCGACGGCGCGGAACTTCCAGCGGCCCTCGCGCAGGTACAGCTCGCCGCAGACCAGCGCGCGCTCCGCACCCGCGTCGGGGTCGAAGCGGGCCAGCGCGGCTCCGGTGCGGGCGTCGTCGAGCAGCAGCGACAGGCCGGGGACGGTGCCGATGCCGTGCCCGTCGGTGACGGCCAGCAGCAGCACCCGCTGGACGCCGGGCGGCAGCGCGGCCAGGTCGAGGTCGGCCCCGTCCGGCCGGAGCACGACGCCGGGGGCCCGTTCGGTGCCGCGGAGCAGCCGCGGGCCGCCGTCCGCGCCGAGCAGCAGCGCGGCGGTGTCCGGCGCGGGCACGCCCGGCGCGGCGCGGTGGGTGAGGCGGGCCCGGAGGGCGGTGGCGTCGATCGGCAGGTTCGCGCCCTTGGCGAGTGGAGTGGCTGTCACGCGCACAGTCTGCCCGCCCCGGGCCGCGCTCAGGCCGTCCGGGTCCGGGTCGCGGCGTTACGGTGGGACGGTGGCACGGACGGGAGCGAGGTGGTCCGGGTGGGCACGGTGACCGACTGGCTGGGCGGGCTGTCCGGGCCCGTGGTGTACGCGGTGGTGGCGGCGCTGGTGTTCGCCGAGGACGCGCTGTTCTTCGGTTTCGTGCTGCCGGGCGAGACCGCGGCGGTGCTCGGCGGCGTGCTGGCCCACCAGGGGAGCGTCTCGCTGGGCTGGATGCTGGTGACGGTGGTCGGCGCGGCGGTGCTGGGCGACACGGTCGGCTACGAGGTGGGTTTGCGGCTCGGGCCCCGGGTGCTGGAGACCAAGTCGATGCGCCGGCACGCGGAACGGATCGGCCGCGCTCAGGACCTGATGCGCCGCCGGGGCCCGGCGGCCGTCCTGCTGGGCCGGTTCGTGGCCTTCTTCCGGGCCCTGATGCCCGCCCTGGCGGGCGCCTCGAAGATGCCCTACCGCCGGTTCCTGCTGTTCAACGCGCTCGGCGGCCTGCTCTGGGGGGTGGGCTGCGTGCTGCTCGGCTACTTCGCGGGCGCGGCCTACTCGAAGGTCGAGGGCACCGTCGGCAAGTCGGTGGCCGTGGCCGCGGCCTGCCTGGTGGTGGCGGCCCTGCTGGTGCACCACTTCCGGGGCCGCCGCAGGGAGCGCCGCAACGAGCAGGAGCACGAGCAGGAGCACGAGCGGGAACAGGGGCAGGAGCGGGGACGGGAGCACGAGCGGGCGACCGGGGACGAGTGACCCGGCGGACGGGACCGTTCGGCCCTCGGCCCGGCGGCCCGGCCCGGAGCAGAGTGAGGGCATCGGGACGTCGGGAAGAGGAGATCTGATGAGCAGTCTGCAGACCCGTCCCAGGGCCGAGGTGCTGGTGGAGACCCGGGGCGCGGTGCCGGCGGATGCGCCGCGCTACGCCCGGGAGAAGGTCGGGGCCGTGCTGGAGCGGCTGGAGGAGCCGGTGCTCGCGGTCCGGGTGCGCCTGGTGCAGGAGGCCAACCGGTCGGTGCGGCGGCCGTCGCTGGCGCAGGTCGTGGTCGACCTGAACGGCCGTCCGGTGCGGGCGCACGTCGCGGCGGCCACCATGCGGGAGGCGGTCGACCTGGTGCAGGACCGGCTGGCCTCCCGACTGGCCCGGCTGCGCCACCACCGGCAGCACGCCCGGGAGCCGCTGGGCCACCCGGTCGGCGGTGGCGGCGAGCACCGACCGGAGCGGCGGGTGCGTCCGCCCGAGGAGCGGCGGGTGGTGCGGCACAAGAGCTACGGGCTGGCGCGCTGCGCGCCGCTCGCGGCGGTGTGCGAACTGGAGGCGATGGACTACGACTTCCACCTGTTCACGGACGCGGACAGCGGCCGGGAGAGCGTGGTGTACCGGGGTACGGCGGGCGGCTACCGGCTGGCCTCGGCCGGTGCGCTCCCGGCCCCGGTGCCGGGCCTGGTGGCCAGCCGGCTGGGCGTGCCGGTGCTGACGGCCGAGCGGGCCCGGGAGCGGCTGGACCTGAGCGGCCTGCCGTTCGTCTTCTTCACCGACGCCGCGACCGGGCGCGGTCACGTCCTGTACCACCGCTACGACGGGCACTACGGGCTGATCACGCCCGCCGCCGGGTAGCGGACCGCTCCTCCCGGCGGCCGTGGGGGGCCGCCCGGGAGCGGGGACGGAGGGGCCGGGGACGGTGTGGGGC
>NZ_JBHUWH010000471.1:0-5925 GCF_042670125.1 Kitasatospora sp. NPDC057198
GAGCTCAGGAGGGGGCTCAGGAGGGGTCGGGGCGGCCGATCGAGCAGATCAGCTCGCCGTCCTCCGCGTCCGCGACGATGGTGTCGCCGGGGCGCAGGTCGCCGCCGAGCAGCATGGTGGCGAGGCGGTTGTCGAGCTGGGTCTGGATGGTGCGGCGCAGCGGGCGGGCGCCGAACTCGGGCTGGTGGCCCTTGTCGACCAGCCAGTCCTTGGCGGCGGCGGTGACCTCCAGCTCCATCCCCTGGGCCCTCACCCGGCGCTCGGACTCGGCGAGCATCAGGTCGACGATCCGCAGCAGGTCGTCGGCGTCCAGCGCGTCGAAGACGATGATGTCGTCGATCCGGTTGAGGAACTCGGGCAGGAAGCGCCCGCGCAGCTCCTCCATCAGCCGGTCGCGGATCTGCTCGGTCTCGCCCTTGTGGGAGAGGATCAGCTGCGAGCCGATGTTGGAGGTCATGATGACCACGGTGTTGCGGAAGTCGACGGTGCGGCCCTGCGCGTCGGTCAGCCGCCCGTCGTCGAGGACCTGGAGCAGCGCGTTGAAGACGTCCGGGTGGGCCTTCTCGACCTCGTCGAACAGCAGCACGCTGTACGGGCGGCGGCGCACCGCCTCGGTGAGCTGCCCGGCCTCGTCGTAGCCGACGTACCCGGGCGGGGCGCCGACCAGGCGGGAGACGGTGTGCTTCTCCTGGAACTCGCTCATGTCGAAGCGGACCAGCCGGTCCTCGTCCCCGAAGATCAACTCGGCCAGGGCCTTCGCGAGTTCGGTCTTGCCGACGCCGGTCGGGCCGAGGAACAGGAAGGAGCCGACCGGCCGGTTCGGGTCGGCCATCCCGGCCCGGCTGCGGCGCACCGCCTCGGCGACCGCGACCACCGCCGTGTCCTGGCCGATCACCCGGGCGTGCAGTTCGTCCTCCAGCTTGAGCAGCCGGGCCTTCTCGTCCTCGGTGAGCTGGGCGACCGGGATGCCGGTCTGCCGGGAGAGCACGTCGGCGACGTCGTCGACGGTCACCGAGACCACGCCCTCGCGGCGCTCCTCGATCTCGGCGCTCTGCGCCTGGAGGTCGGCGATCCGGCTCTTCAGCTCGGAGGCGCGGGAGAAGTCCTCGGCGGCCACCGCCTCGTCCTTCTCGCGGCGCAGCTTGGCGAGTTCGTCCTCGCGGCCGACCACCTCGGTGGAGCGGCCCAGGCCGCGCAGCCGGACCCGCGCGCCGGCCTGGTCGATCAGGTCGATCGCCTTGTCGGGCAGGAAGCGGTCCGAGACGTACCGGTCGGAGAGGTCGGCGGCGGCCCGCAGCGCCTCGTCGGTGAAGCGGACCTGGTGGTGCGCCTCGTAGGAGTCGCGCAGGCCCTCCAGGATCTGCACGGTCTCCTCGACCGAGGGCTCGGGGATCAGCACCGGCTGGAAGCGGCGCTCCAGCGCCGGGTCCTTCTCGATGTGCTTGCGGTACTCGTCGATGGTGGTGGCGCCGATGACGTGCAGTTCGCCGCGGGCCAGCGCGGGCTTGAGCATGTTGCCCGCGTCCATCGCCCCCTCGCCGCCGGCGCCCGCGCCGACCACGGTGTGCAGCTCGTCGATGAACAGCACGGTGGAGTCGGCGGCCTCGCGGACCTCGTCGATGACGTTCTTCAGCCGCTCCTCGAACTCGCCGCGGTACTTGGAGCCCGCGACCAGGCCGGACAGGTCGAGCGAGACCACCCGGCGGTCCTTCAGGGTGGAGGGCACGTCGCCGGAGACGATCCGCTGCGCCAGGCCCTCCACGATGGCGGTCTTGCCGACGCCGGGCTCGCCGATCAGCACCGGGTTGTTCTTGGAGCGGCGGGAGAGGATCTCGACGGTCTGCTCGATCTCCTCGGCCCGGCCGACCACCGGGTCCAGCCTGCCGAGCTTGGCGTCCTCGGTGAGGTCGCGGCCGTACTCGTCCAGGGTCGGCGTGGTGCTCTCCGCCCTGCCGGGCGCCCGCTCGCCGCGGACGGCCGCCTCGGCGCCGCCGCGCAGCCGGGCGGCGTCGGTGCCCTGGGCGTCCAGCAGCCTGCCGACCGCGGAGTCCCGGTCGTCGAGCAGCGCGGCCAGGATGTGCTCGGGCCCGATGTAGGAGACGCCGGCGGCCTGCGAGCGGGCGTGCGCGCCGATCAGCACGCGCTTGGCGGCCGGGGTCAGGCCCGGGTCCACGGACGGGTCGGCGGAGCCGGCCGGCAGGCTGCGCTCCAGGGCGGTGGCCAGCTGGTCCGGGTCGGCGCCGGCCCGGGCGAGCAGGCCGCGGGACGGCTCGACCCGGGTGGCGGCCCACAGCAGGTGCGGGGTGTCCAGGTCGGTGCTGCCGTCCTCCTGGGCGCGCAGCTCGGCGCGGGCGATCAGGTCGCGGGCGGACTCGGTCAGCAGCCGCCCGATCGGGACGCGCTGGACGGCGGGCGGGGAGGCGGCCGGGTTGAGGCCGAAGAAGCGGTTGAGCAGGTCGGAGAAGGCGTCGTCGGAGCCGAAAGAGCCGAAGCCGGGCATGGTCATCGTGGAGGCACTCCCATGGGCGGGCGGGCAGCAGTCCCCCCGAACTATGCCAATGCGTGATATCAGCCGCTAAACGGGGTGATCCGGACAGGTGGCGGGGCGCGCGCACGGCTGGTTCCCAGCCGGCTTCCAGGAACTTGGGACAGGCATTACCCGGTCATGGGATTCTGATGACCTCGACTCCAGCGGGCACCCCGGGCCGACCGTCCGGGGTGCCCGCCCGTGCCACCCGAGGGGGACGGGCCATGCCGACCGCGGACCGCGCCGCCGGGCGACGGGGCATCGACGCACTGCTGCGCCGCTCCCCGCTGCAACCCGTCTTCCGGGCCCGCGCCGCCCGCCGGCTCGCCGTGCTCGCCTACCACGGCATCGACGACCCGGGGGCCTTCCGGGCCCAGATGGAACGGCTGGCCCGCACCGCCCGCCCGGTCGGCCTGGAGGAGGTCGCCCGAGCCGCCGAGCACCGCCGCCCGCTGCCCGCCCGCAGCGTCCTGGTCACCTTCGACGACGGCGACCGCACCGTGTTCACCGAGGCGCTGCCCGTCCTCGTCCGGCTCGGCATCCCCGCCGCCGCCTACGTGATCACCGACCTGATCGACGGCGACCAGCCGTACTGGTGGACCGAGGCCGCCCACCTGCTCGGCCGCGGCGGCGGCCGCGCCGAGGCGCTGCACGGCCTCGACCCGTCCGCCGCCGTCCGCCGGCTCAAGACCCTCGCCGACGGCCAACGGCAGCTCGCCCTCGCCGAGTTGCGCGCCACCGCGAAGCACCAGGCGCCCCGGCAGCGGCAGTTGGGCCGCGGCGAACTGCACACCCTGGCCCACGCCGGAGTGGCGATCGGCAACCACACCGCCTCCCACCCCTGCCTCGACCGCTGCACCGACACCGACCTGGACGACCAACTCGTCCGCGCGCACGACCGGTTGACGCACTGGATGGGCCGCCCGCCGACCAGCTTCGCCTACCCCAACGGCAACTACGACCCGCGCGCCGACCGCGTGCTGCGCACCCTCGGGTACCGTACGGGGTTCCTGTTCGACCACCGGCACGCCGAACTGGCCCCGGCGCACCGGCTGCGGATCAGCCGGCTGCGGGTCAACTCGCACACCGGACGGGACCGCTTCGACACCATCCTGTCCGGGCTGCACCCGGCCGTGCACCGGCTGCGCGGCGGCCACTGAGGACACCGAGGGGGGTGGGGGAGTGCCGGAGATCCGTCGCACGCCCGAACTGGACGGCGAACTCGTGCACGACTGGCGGGAGTTGATCGCCGAGGACCCGGACGGCTCGTGGTTCGCCGGGCCGGACTGGGTGCTCGCCTGGTGGCGCACCCTGGGCGCCGGACGGCCGGGCGAGGTCGCGGTGTGGCGCGGCCCGGACGGCCGGGCCGAGGCGGTGCTGCCGCTGGCCGCCGTCCGGCTGCGGGCGCACCGCAGGCTGCCCGTCGAGGTGCCCGCGCTCACCCTGCTCGGCACCGGGCCGGGCGCCGCCGACCACTGCGGCCCCGCCGTCCGCCCGCACCGGCGCGCCGAGGTCGCCGCCTGGCTGGCCGAACGCTCCCGCCGCACCACCCTGTGGCTGCCCGAACTGGACGCCGCGCACGGCGATCTGCTGCCGCCCGGCGCCCGCCCCGTCACCCGCTCCGCCTGCCCGCGCGCCGACCTCGCCGACGGCCCGGACCGGCTCGGCTCCCGGGACTTCCGGGCCGCCAACCGGCGCGCCCACCGCCGCCTCGCCGCCGCCGGCGTCAGCTTCCACTGGCTGCCGCCCGGCACCGCCGAGCCTGAACTGCTGGACGACCTGCTGCGCCTGCACCGGCTGCGCCGGGAGGCCGCCGCGGGCGGGGCCAGCAGCTTCACCGCCGACCGGCTGCCGCTGCACCGCCAGCTGCTCCGGGGCGCCGCGCCCGGCCGCGGCCCGGCCTTCCAGGTCGCCCGGCACCGCGACGAGGTGGTCGGCGTGCTGTACGGCTTCCGCTGGGCCGACCGGTTCGCCTACTACCAGACCGGCTGGGACCAGCGCTGGGCCGCCGAGTCGCTGGGCACCGCGCTGGTCGACGCGGCCATCCGCAACTGCGCGGCCGAGGGCGTGCGGACCTTCGACTTCCTGCGCGGCCGGGAGCCGTACAAGTACCGGTTCGGCGCGGTCGACCGGACCGACACCGGCTGGCTGCTGCCGCGCGGCCCCGGCGGGGCGCTGCTCGCGCTCAAGCACCGCGTGCGCGGCGGGGGTTGACGGTGCGTCAGGGGCGGACGTCGCCGTCCAGGTAGACCCACTCGCCCCGGTGGCGGACGAAGCGGCTGTGCTCGTGCAGGGCGTCGGCCCGGCCGCCCTCCAGGTAGTGGGCGCGGAACTCGACGGTGCCCTCGGTGTGGAACGGGCCGCCCTCGGCGGAGCCCAGGATCTCCAGGCGCTCCCAGCGCAGCGAGGGGTCGAAGTCGACCGAGGCGGGCCGGGTGTCCGGGTGCCAGGAGCGCAGCAGGTACGGCTCGTCGCGGACCGCGAAGGCGCTGAACCGGGAGCGCATCAGCTGCTCGGCGCTGCCCGCCGCGGCCTCGCCGCGGTGCAGGCGGCCGCAGCACTCGGCGTACCGGGCGGGCCGGCCGCAGGGGCAGTCGGCCGGGGCGGCGGGGGCGGCGGGGGCGGGGGTGCGTCGGCGGGCCATGAGGTCCATTATCGCGCGGTCCGGGCCCCGTCCCGGCGGTGTGATTGTCGACTTTTATCCGCTTCGTCCCGGTGTGGCGCAGGCATGGTCCCGGGCGGCGCGGGCAGGATGGGCGGGTGCCGCGCCCGGCGCGGCACCCGACGAGGACGACCGCCGCCGAGGCGAAGGGAACCGCGATGAGCGACCACCACCACAACGTGCTGCTGCTCGGCTTCACCGACCGGGCGGACTGCCGCCGGGCCTACGAGGACGCGATGCACCTGCCGGGGCTCCGGCAGGTCGCGGTGCTGGAGCGCGACGCCGGGGGCATCGTCGACATCCCGGAGAGCCACATCCGCGGCGCGGGCGTCCCCACCGTCGGATCCGGCCTGGTCGGCGGCCTGGTCGGGCTGCTCGGCGGCCCGATCGGCGTGCTGCTGGGCTTCGCCGCCGGCGCGGCGATCGGCAACGCCGCCGAGCAGGCCGAGATGACCGACGGCGGCGCGGGGCTGATCGTGCTCTCCTCGCGGGTCGACAGCGGCCGGGCGCTGCTGGTGGTCGACCTGGTCGAGCACGACGAGGAGCCCGCCGACGGACTGGCCGCGAAGTACGGCGCCTCGGTGGAGCGGATCTCCGCCGAGCAGTTCGCCGAGCAGGTGCGGATCGCCAAGGAGAGGGTGCCGGAGGACTGACGGGAGCCCTCCGCAGCCCTCGGCGGGTCAGGAGTACGGCCGGTGGCCGTCCTTGAGCCTGTCGAGGTCGCGCCGCTCGCGCT
>NZ_JBHUWH010000472.1:0-5919 GCF_042670125.1 Kitasatospora sp. NPDC057198
CCTCCCGGGACAGGGAGGCGGGGCCGTTCGCGTGCCGGGCCGCCCGCAGCCGCGGCCCGGGGCCCGCGCACCGGGGCCGGCCGACAAGGCCGTTCGGTGCGCCCGTGGCCTTACGGCACAATGGAAGGCTGCAAGCCGATTACTCACGACGACGCCGGAGCGATCCCAACGTGGCGGAATACATCTACACCATGCGCAAGGTGCGCAAGGCACACGGCGACAAGGTCATCCTTGACGACGTGACGCTCAGCTTCCTCCCCGGGGCGAAGATCGGCGTCGTCGGCCCCAACGGCGCCGGTAAGTCGACCGTGCTGCGGATGATGGCGGGCTTCGACCAGCCCTCCAACGGCGACGCCTTCCTCTCGCCGGGCTTCACCGTCGGCATGCTCCAGCAGGAGCCCCCGCTCGACGAGTCCAAGACGGTCCTGGAGAACGTCCAGGACGGCGTCAAGGAGATCAAGGCCAAGCTCGACCGGTTCAACGAGATCGCCGAGCTGATGGCGACCGACTACTCGGACGAGCTGCTCGCCGAGATGGGCACCCTCCAGGAGGACCTGGACCACGCCAACGCCTGGGACCTCGACGTCCAGCTGGAGCAGGCCATGGACGCGCTGGGCTGCCCGCCCGGCGACTGGCCGGTCACCAAGCTCTCCGGCGGCGAGAAGCGCCGCGTCGCGCTCTGCAAGCTGCTGCTGGAGCAGCCCGACCTGCTGCTGCTCGACGAGCCCACCAACCACCTGGACGCCGAGTCGGTGAACTGGCTGGAGCAGCACCTGGAGAAGTACCCCGGCACCGTCGTCGCGGTCACCCACGACCGGTACTTCCTGGACAACGTCGCCGAGTGGATCCTCGAGCTCGACCGCGGCCGCGCCTACCCCTACGAGGGCAACTACTCCACCTACCTGGAGACCAAGCAGACCCGTCTCAAGGTCGAGGGCCAGAAGGACGCCAAGCGCGCCAAACGGCTCAAGGAAGAGCTGGAGTGGGTCCGCTCCAACGCCAAGGGCCGCCAGGCCAAGTCCAAGGCCCGCCTCGCCCGTTACGAGGAGATGGCGGCCGAGGCCGACAAGATGCGGAAGCTGGACTTCGAGGAGATCCAGATCCCGCCGGGCCCGCGCCTGGGCAGCGTCGTCATCGAGGTCGACGGCCTCCACAAGTCCTTCGGCGAGAAGGTCCTGATCGACGGCCTCAGCTTCACCCTGCCGCGCAACGGCATCGTCGGCGTGATCGGCCCCAACGGCGCCGGCAAGACCACCCTGTTCAAGATGCTCCAGGACCTGGAGACCCCGGACAGCGGCACGGTCAAGGTCGGCGAGACCGTCAAGATCAGCTACGTCGACCAGACCCGCTCCAACATCGACCCGAAGAAGACCCTGTGGGAGGTCGTCTCCGACGGCCTCGACTGGATCAACGTCGGCCAGGTCGAGATGCCGTCCCGGGCCTACGTGTCCGCGTTCGGCTTCAAGGGCCCGGACCAGCAGAAGCCGGCCGGCGTCCTCTCCGGCGGTGAGCGCAACCGCCTCAACCTGGCGCTCACCCTGAAGCAGGGCGGCAACCTGCTGCTCCTCGACGAGCCGACCAACGACCTCGACGTCGAGACCCTGTCCTCGCTGGAGAACGCGCTGCTGGAGTTCCCCGGCTGCGCCGTGGTCATCTCCCACGACCGCTGGTTCCTGGACCGGGTGGCCACCCACATCCTCGCCTACGAGGGCGAGAGCAAGTGGTTCTGGTTCGAGGGCAACTTCGAGTCCTACGAGAAGAACAAGGTCGAGCGGCTCGGCGCCGACGCGGCCCGCCCGCACCGCGCCAGCTACAAGAAGCTGACCCGCGACTGACACCGCCGTTCGCGGTGCCGGCCCGGCAGTACGCCCCCGCGGGCGGGCTGCCGGGCCGCTGCCCGTAGGCTGCCAGTAGGTACCCACGGGTACGAATGGAGTTTTGAGGAGAACGCCGTGGCCCGCCACATCTACGCCTGCCCCCTGCGGTGGTCCGACATGGACGCCTTCGGACACGTCAACAACGTGGTCTTCCTGCGCTACCTGGAGGAGGCCCGGATCGACTTCATGTTCACCCAGGCCGCCGAGGCCGGGGCCGGGGAGTTCGCGGGCGGCTCGGTGGTGGCGCGCCACGAGATCGACTACAAGCGGCCGCTGGTCCACCGCCCGGCGCCGGTCACCATCGAGACCTGGGTGACGAAGATCGGCGGCGCCTCGCTGACCGTCTCCTACGAGATCAAGGACGTCGCCGAGGACGGCACCGAGACGGTGTACGTCACCGCCTCCACCGTGGTCGTCCCCTACGACCTCGCCGAGGGCCGGCCGCGCCGGATCAGCCCCGTCGAGCGGGAGTTCCTGAGCCGGTTCACGGACGAGCAGCCGGCCGGCTGCGCCGCCTGACCGGATCCCGCGCGCACCGCCCGACCGGATCCCGCGCGCACCGCCCGACCGGATCCCGCGCACTGCGGACGCCGCGCACCGCGGACCTCCACCGCACCGCCGAAGAAACGAGCTGAACCCCGGTGACCGTGCAGACCCGACTCGACCTCGCCGACCCGCGCGAGGGCGCCGACCTGGCCGCCTTCCTCGGCCGGCTGCTGCGCTACGACCGGGCCGCGGCGGTCCGGCTGCAGGCCGTGCCGGGGTCGGACGGCGGGGTGCTGGCCGTGTTCGGGCGGCTGCCGCTCGGCGAGTCCGCCGTCCTCGTGGTGCGCACCGTGCGGCTGGCCGGGCCGGTCGCGGCCGCCGACCTGACCGTCTCCGCCGGACAGCTCCTGGAGTCCGTGGACGAGCCGGGCGCCGCGCTCGGACTGCCCGCCCCGGTCACCGGCCCGTCCTGGGCCGGGCTGCTCCCGCCGCGCTCCGGCTGGCAGTCGGCCGGACAGCCCCCCGTCGACCGGGTGGTCGGCGAAGTGCGGGCCGCCGTCGAGGAGTTCAAGCGCCGCGTCGCCGAACTGCCGGACCACCACCGCACCCGGCAGGCGGTCGACGCGGTCGCCGACGAGATCTGGTCCCGGCCGCTGGGCGCCGCCGCCGACCTGCCGCTGCGAGCCGCGCACGCCGCCCACACGATCGGGTTCCTGCGGCCCGGCGCCCCGCTCGCCGCCTACCGGGCCGGCGCCTGGCTGCGGCTGGACGCGCCCGCCGGCTCCGTCCTGCTGCGCACGGCCGCCGCGCCCGGCGCCGGCCTGGGCCTCAGCCCGCTGCGCTGAGCCGGCCGGCCCGGCCGGCCGGGCCCTGAGGAGCGGGGCCTGAAGAGCGGCCCTAGCCCGCGGTGTTGATCATCGAGGCGGCGGCGTACGTCATGTAGTTCCACAGCTCGCGGTCGGCGTCGGCGGGCAGCGCCAGCTCGTCCAGGGCGGCGCGCATGTGCTTCAGCCAGGCGTCGTGCGCGGCCCGGTCGACCTTGAACGGGGCGTGCCGCATCCGCAGCCGCGGGTGGCCGCGGCGCTCGCTGTAGGTGCGCGGGCCGCCCCAGTACTGCATCAGGAACAGCGCGAAGCGCTCCTCGGCCGGGCCGAGGTCCTCCTCCGGGTACATCGGGCGCAGCAGCTCGTCCTGGGCGACACCCCGGTAGAAGAGGTGGACCAGCCTGCGGAAGGTCGCCTCGCCGCCGACCTGGTCGTAGAAGGTCTCCTCGGGTGCGGTGGTGGTCTCTCGCCCGGTGTCAGTCACCCGTCCATGGTCGCAGACGCCGACGGGGGCCGTACACCGGGACTTCCGGCGTACGACCCCCGTCCCGGGGCGGTCGCGGCTACGCGTCGTCCCAGTTGAAGAAGCGCCACGCGACGGCGCACAGCACCGCGGTGAAGCCGAGCAGGATGCCCATCGCGGGCAGCGCCTCGGCGAGGCCGCCGCCCTGGCTGAGCACCGACTTGGCGGGGACGATCAGGTAGCGCAGCGGCAGGGCCCGGGAGACGTCCTGCAGCCAGCCGGGGGCGAAGTCCAGCGGGATGAAGGCGCCGCCGAGGAAGGACATCGGCAGGATGATCAGCTGGTTCATGCCGTTCGCCGACTCCTCGGTCTTCGCCAGCGAACCGGTGACCAGGCCGATCGACATGAACGCCAGGGTGGCGCAGACCACCAGCGGGAACACCAGCCACCAGTTGCCGGTGAGTTTGAGCCCGAAGTAGTCGATCTGCGCGACCATCAGGAACAGCGCGGTCTGGGCGAGCGAGACCAGCACGCTGACCAGCACCCGGGCGCCGACGATGGTGCCCGCCGAGATGGGCGCCAGCCGCAGGCGGCGCAGCACCCGGCTCTTGCGCCAGGTGACCAGGGTGAAGGAGGCGCCGTAGACCGCGCCCATGGCGACGGCGTAGGCGAGCAGGCCCGGGGTGAGGTACTGGATCGGCTTGGTGGAGTCGTCCTCGACCTTGGCGGAGTCCAGGGCGTACTTCGGGGCGACGTTCGAGGCGGCCTGGTTGGCGCTCTGCACCACGGAGTTGACGATGCCCTGCACGGTGCCGGCCTTCACCTGGTCGGCCTGGCTGAAGCGGAGCACCAGGGTGCCGTCCGGCTTCTGCATGACCAGGCCGTCCAGGTCGCCCTTCTTGACCTTGGTGAGGGCGTCGTCCTCGCTCA
The DNA here is from genome assembly GCF_042670125.1 of Kitasatospora sp. NPDC057198. Classification (NCBI taxonomy): domain Bacteria; kingdom Bacillati; phylum Actinomycetota; class Actinomycetes; order Kitasatosporales; family Streptomycetaceae; genus Kitasatospora; species Kitasatospora sp. NPDC057198. The sequence continues at coordinate 4,581 of NZ_JBHUWH010000472.1, forward strand.
GGCCGGTGGTGATCTCCAGCGCGTCCAACGCGCCCCCGGCCTGGGCGCGGGCGTCGTCCAGCACCTTGACCTGGCCGACCTCGGCGACCTTGACGTGGGTGCTGCCGCCGCCCTTGTAGATGACGCCGAACAGCAGCAGGAACATCAGCGGCAGCGCCAGGGTGAAGAACAGGGTGCCCTTGTCGCGGACGAAGCCCAGCAGCATCACCCGGGACAGGCCGACGAAGGCGTTGGCCTTCTCCTTGTCCGCGGCGGCGACCGGGGCGGGGGCCGGGGCCGGGGTCCGGGGCGGTTCGGTGGCGGTCATGCCCGGTACTCCCGTCCGGTCAGCTGGAGGAAGACGTCCTCCAGGGTGGCGCCGCGGACCTCCAGGCCGCGCAGCGCGTTCTGCTCGGCCAGGACGGACAGCACCGGGCCGGGCTCGGCGGTGGAGAGCGCCAGCGTGACGCCGTCGTCCTCCAGGTTGGCGTGCACCGCGCCCGCGGCGGCGAGCAGTTCGCGCGCCCGGTCGACGGTCAGTTGCCCGGACTCGATCCGGACCCGGACGGTGTCGTCGATCTCGCGGACCAGCGCGGCGGGCGCGCCGGTCTTCAGCACCTTGCCGTGGTCCATCACCGAGACGCGGTCGCAGAGCACCTCCGCCTCGTCCAGGTAGTGCGTGGTGAGGACCACGGTGCGGCCCTCGGCGTTGATGTCGCGCAGCAGGTCCCACAGGTTGCGGCGGGCCTGCGGGTCGAGGCCGGTGGTCGGCTCGTCGAGGAACACCAGCTCCGGGTCGTGCACCAGCGCGCAGGCGATGGACAGGCGCTGGGCCTGGCCGCCGGACATCTTGGTGGTCAGCACGTCCGCGGACTCGGTCAGGCCGACCCGCTCCAGCATCGCGTCGGCCGCCCGGGCGCCGATGCCGTAGAAGGAGGCGAAGGTGCGGATGGTCTCGCGCGCGGTCAGCTTGGCGAAGAAGGCGGACGCCTGGAACTGCACGCCCATCCGCGGCAGCAGCTTCGGGTTGCGCGGCCACGGTGACAGGCCGAGGATCTCGACCCGCCCCTCGTCGGCCTCCCGGATCCCCTCCAGGATCTCCAGGGTGGTCGTCTTGCCGGCCCCGTTCGGCCCGAGCAGGCCGTAGAACTCGCCAGTCGCGACGGAGAGTGACACCCCGTCGACGGCCTGGACATCCCCGTACCGCTTCCGGATCCCGTCCGCGGTTATTGCTTCACTCATGGGCCGAGCCTAGGGGCTCCGGCCGTTCCCACGGGCACTTTTGTGCGAATCTTGAGCATTTCGCGTCAGGACGGCGAACACGGACGGCCCGCCGCCGGGGAGCCGGACTCCCCGGCGG
>NZ_JBHUWH010000473.1:0-5901 GCF_042670125.1 Kitasatospora sp. NPDC057198
GGGGCGTGCGGGCGGCCGGGGCGGTGCGGGGGCCGGGAGGGCGTCAGCTGTCGAAGCCGAGGCCGAGCTTGTCCATGGTCTTGAGCCAGAGGTTGCGGCGGCCGGCGTTGCGGTCGGCGCGGTCCAGGGACCACTTGGTGATGCCGATGCCGGCCCAGCGGACGGGCTCGGGCGGGAACGGGAGGGGCTTGCGGCGGACCATCTCCAGGGCGGTGCGTTCGGTGGGCTTCCCGGCGAGGAGGTCGAGCATGACCTCGGCGCCGAAGCGGGTGGCGCCGACGCCGAGGCCGGTGTAGCCGGCGGCGAGGGCGACCTTGCCGCGGTACGCGGTGTCGAAGAAGGCGGAGAACCGGGTGCAGGTGTCGATGGCGCCGCCCCAGGCGTGGGTGAAGCGCAGGCCCTCGAGCTGCGGGAAGGTCTGGAAGAAGTGCCGGGCGAGGGTCTGGTAGGTCTGCGGCCGCTGGTCGTACTCGCTGCGGACCTTGGCCCCGTAGTGGTAGACGGCGTCGTAGCCGCCCCACAGGATCCGGTTGTCGGCGGACAGCCGGTAGTAGTGGAACTGGTTGGCGCTGTCGCCGATGCCCTGGCGGCCCTGCCAGCCGATCGCGGCGAGCTGCTCGGCGCTGAGCGGTTCGGTCATCAGCGCGTAGTCGTAGACCGGCACGGTGTACGGGCGGATCCGCTTGACCAGGGACGGGAAGACGTTGGTGCCGAGGGCGACCTGTCGGGCGAAGACTCGGCCGTAGGGGGTGCGCACGGCCGTGCCGGGGCCGGACTCGGCGATGTCGAGGGCCTTGGTGTGCTCGAAGATCCGCACGCCGAGCCGCTCGCACGCCTGCTTGAGGCCCCAGGCGAGCTTGGCGGGGTGGAGCATCGCCACGCCGTCCTTGTCCCAGAGCGCGCCGAGGTAGGTGGGCGAGGCGACCTGGGCCCGGACGGCGTCGGTGTCCAGGAGTTCGTAGTCGCCGTACTGCTTGGCGGTCTCGTACAGTTCGGCGAGTTCCTCGACCTGGTGGGGCTCGGTGGCGACGTCGAGTTCGCCGGTGCGCTCCCAGTCGCAGTCGATCGCGTACGTCGAGACCGCGTCCTCGATGGAGCGCAGGTTGCGGGCGCCGAGCTGTTCGAGCGCGGCCATCTCGTCGGGCCAGCGCTCCAGGCCGTTGCCGAGGCCGTGGGTGAGGCTGGCGGCGCAGAAGCCGCCGTTGCGGCCGGAGGCGGCCCAGCCGGTCTGCTCGGCCTCGATCAGGACCACGTCGCGCCCGGGGTCCCGCTCCTTGGCGATCAGGGCCGTCCACAGGCCGCTGTAGCCGCCGCCGACGACCAGCAGGTCGCAGCGGACGTCGCCGGTGAGGGCGGAGTTGGCGTCCGGGCGGCCCGGGTCCTCCAGCCAGAACGGGGTGGGTTTGGCGTCCCGCAGTGCGTGTACGGGGTCCATGCTCTCGGTTCCTTGCCTAGGGAGAGGGTGCGGCCCGGCCTCCCGGGTCGGGGCGGCCGGGCCGGTGGGTGCTTCGTCGGGGGTCGCTACCGGTCGGCGTCCTCGGCCGCCTCCGGGCTGAGGTCGACCGTGTAGACCTTGCGGAGCGTCTCGTGGACGGTCCAGGTGGTGCGGTCGCCCTCGCGGAGCACCGCGAGGTCGCCGGGGCCGAGCTCCAGGACGGGGCCGTCCTGGAAGGCGACGGTGGCCCGGCCGCTGAGCACGACGAACATCTCGTCCGCCTCGGTGTCGGTGACGACGCCGGGGGTGATCTGCCAGATCCCGCGGACCTGGCGCCCGTCGGCGGACTCCCAGACCACCTTGCCGGTGACCTCGGGCGTGCCGGAGACGATCTGCTCGGGGGCGAGCGGTTCGGGCTCCAACTCGGCGTCCGGGACGTGCAGGGCGAAGCTGTTGATCATGCCTCGACGCTATCCGTTCCGGTGCCGCCGGCGGCCTTGTCAGTGTGTGCCGAGTCCGGCTGCCCGCCTGACAGCCCGTACGCCCCGGCCCCGGCCCCGGCCGTCGCGGTCCCGGCGTGCCCGGCCGTCGCAGCCCCGGCGGCCCCGACCGTAGCGGCCCCGGCCCCGACCGTCGCAGCCCCGCCCTCGGCGTCCCCGGTCTGCGCGTCGCGGCCGTTCACGGCGGCCCGGTCGGCTGCGGCGGCGGCTCGAGCGGCCTTGCGGGCGGCGAGCAGCGGGTAGAGCAGCAGGGAGGCGCCGACCACGATCAGCGAGTAGACGACGGCCTTGGTGCCCTCCTCGCGGTACTGCTCCGTCGCGGCCCAGACGCTGACGCCGGCCAGGCAGAACGCGATCAGGCCGATGCTCCACCAGCCGCCGGGGATCTTGTAGGGGCGCTCCAGTTCGGGTTCGCGGATGCGCAGCGCGATCAGCGCGGCGACCTCGAGCAGGATGCCGATGTTGGTGAGGAAGACGTCGTAGATCACCAGGCTCTGGAAGCTGGAGAAGCAGAACAGCGCGTAGACGACGGAGGAGCCGATGATCGAGGCGATCGGCATCTTGTAGCGCTTGCTCTCCTTGGAGACCCACTTGGGCAGGTAGCCGTCGTGCGAGAGCGAGGAGGGCAGCCGGGAGTAGGAGGCGAGCAGCGCGGAGAACATCGCGACCGAGGCGAACAGGCCGCCGATGGTGACGACGTACTGGAGCCAGGGTCCGGCGAGTTCGCCGGCGATGTCCGGGAGTGCGCCGTCCTGCCAGCTCTTCCAGCCGTTCTCGCCGCCCGGACCGACCGCGAGGGAGGCCAGCGAGGGCAGCAGGTAGCCGGTGATGATCAGCAGGACGGACCAGAACAACGCCTTGGGCAGGTGCTTCTTCGGGTTCTCCATCTCGCCGGCCACGGTGGAGACCGAGTCCCAGCCGGAGTAGTTCCACATCACGATGAACAGGCCGGATCCGAAGGCGTTCCAGGTGGACTGGCCCTGTTCGGCGGTCATCGAGGAGATCGGGTTGGTGCCCTCGGTGACCAGCTGGTAGAAGCCGATCAGGGTGAGGACCAGCATCGGGGTCAGGCAGATGATCGCGAACGCCACCGAGGAGTCGCCGACCCAGCCGGCGCCCATCAGGTTCAGCAGGGTGAAGAGCACGATGACGCCGACGCAGATCACCCAGTTCAGGTCGACCGCGATGTCGGCCTTCCACAGGTGGAACTCGAAGAACACGTGCTTGCCGGGGGCGACGGCGCTGATCAGGCTGGACAGGTAGGAGGTGAACATGACCGGGTAGAGCGCCATGTCGACGAAGCTGCACACCCACTGCAGCACGCCCTGCTGGAAGGCCCAGAACCGGCCGAGGCCGCGCTTGACCCAGTGGTAGTAGCCGCCCTCGACGGGAATGGCGGTGCCCAGCTCGGCGCAGACCAGGGCGTGCGGGACGCTGTAGATCAGCGGGGCGACCAGGATGAGCAGGATGCCCATCCCGGGGCCGGAGGTCGAGAACAGCGGCTCGATGCCGTAGGCGCCGCCGGAGACGCTGAAGAAGATCAGGGCGACCAGCGGGACGAGGCTCACGCGCTTGGGCGTCGCCCAGCGGTTCTCCGGCGGGGCCACGGGGATGGCGGTCATTTTCACCTTGGCAATCGGGATCGGCGCGGATGTGTCTCGGTCGAGAGGCACGAGTCTCGCCGCCCCGTTGACATAGGGCAATCATTCAATCTGTCAGGCGTCCTGTTGCGCCTCTGACACAGTGCCGGGCTTCGGCCGACAGCCCATCAGGACCGCATCGCGCCAGGTCAGACCGCCCTTCCCGGTCGTGCCCGGGGGACGATGGCCGCCGCCCCGCCCGTGCCTCCCACCATCGGACGGACCGCGCCGGTAGCGTTCGACGGGTCATGCCCACCATCAACGACGACTCCCGCTCCGGCCGGAGCCGGCCGGCGCTCGGCGCGCTCGTCCGGCTGTCGCCCTTCCTGCTGATCGCCCTGTCCGCGGTGGCGGACGCCGAGACCCCGGCCGGGCAGCGCTACGACCGGTTCGTGGCGGCCGCGCCCGCCCTCGCCGCGGCGACCTGGGGATCGTTCGGGACGCTGGTGATCGGCGTCATCGCGGTGGTCACCGAGGTGGTATTGGCGCTGGCCCGGGACGGGCAGGTCGGCGCGTCGGCGGCCTCGGTGATCGCCGCGACCGTGACGGTGACCCTGGCCGCCTCCTACACCTCCGGGATGCGGGTGCGCCGCGAGCGCGACCTGGCGCTGGTGCGGTCGGTGGCGCGCACGGCGCAGCAGGTGGTGCTGCGCCCGCTGCCGGACCGGCTGAACGACGTCGGCCTGGCGCTGTACTACAACGCGGCGGCGGAGCAGGCGCAGATCGGCGGCGACCTGTACGAGGCGGTGCGCACGCAGTTCGGGGTGCGGATCATCCTGGGCGACGTGCAGGGCAAGGGCCTGCCGGCGGTGGAGATGGCGGCGGCGCTGCTGGGCTCGTTCCGGGAGGCCGCGTACGACGCGGAGGACCTGCCGGCGCTGGCGGGCCGGCTGGAGATCGGCCTCCAGCGGTACGCGGAGCGGGCCACCTCGCTGGACGCCTCGGAGCGCTTCGCCACCGCCGTGCTGCTGGAGATCCCGGACGACCGGCCGGAGGCGTACCTGCTCAACTGCGGGCACCCGCCGCCGGTGCTGCTGCGCCCGGACGGGGAGGTGCGGCCGGTGGAGCCGGAGGTGCCGCTGCCGCCGCTGAACCTGTCGGCGCTGGTGGCCAGCGAGTACCACCCGCAGACCGTCCCGTTCGGGCCGGGCGACCGGGTGCTGCTGTACACCGACGGCGTCAGCGAGACCCGGGACCGGCGCGGCGAGTTCTACCCGCTGACCGAGCGGCTGGCCCGCTGGGGCGGCGAGCCGGACGTCGTGCTGCTGGAGGGCCTGCGCCGGGACCTGCACCGTTACGGCGGCGGGCCCGCCGACGACGACGTGGCGGCGCTGCTGGCGTCCCGGCTGCCGCCGGCCGGGGCCTGACACCCCGACCGGGGGCGGGCGGCGCCGGGTGCCGGGCCGCCGTCGCGGATCCAGGACCACTGGCCGGCGCACACCGGGGGCGGGGCGAGCAGCATGGCGAGCACCCACGGCCAGGCGACGGCCGCACCCCGGCAGCGCCCCCGGCGGCGCCCCGGTAGCGCCCCGGCGGCCGGGCCGCTCACGACCGGGCGGTAACCTCTGGCCGTACCGCTGACGCCGTTGTCGAAGGAGCCGCCGGTGTCCGAGAACCGTTCGCCCCTGCCGCCGCGGATCGCCGTGTTCGGAGCGGGCAGCATCGGCTGCCGGCTGGGCGGAGCGCTGGCCGCCCGCGCCGACGTGACGCTGATCGGGCGGGCCGCCGCGATGGCCGAACTGGACCGGGCGGGCCTGACCCTGACCGGCCCCGGCGACCGGCGGCTGCACGCCCGGCCGCGCACCGCGGTGGACGCCTCGGCCGCCGCGGGAGCCGACTACGTGCTGGTGACCGTCAAGTCCGCGGACACCGCGGCCGCGGCCCGGCTGCTCGACCCGCACCTGGACGGGCGCAGCACCGTGATCAGCTTCCAGAACGGGCTGCACAACGCGCGGGTGCTGCACGAGGCGCTGCCGGGCCGGACGGTGCTGGCCGGGATGGTGCCCTACAACGTGGTGCGCACCGGCCCGGCCTCCTTCCACCAGGGCACCGGCGGCGAGCTGGTGCTCGAACGGGCGGGCGCCGCCCGGCGGTTCGCGGACGTGGCGGCGGCCGCCGGGCTGCCGGTCGGGCTGCGCGCGGACATGCCGCGGGTGCAGGCGGCGAAGCTGCTGATGAACCTGAACAACGCCGTCAACGCGCTCTCCGGCCTGCCGCTGCGCGAGCAGCTCGGCAGCCGCCCGTACCGGCTGGTGCTGGCCCGCTGCCAGCGCGAGGCGCTGGCGGTGTTCGCGGCGGCGGGGCTGGCGCCGGCCCGGCTTACGCC
>NZ_JBHUWH010000474.1:0-5890 GCF_042670125.1 Kitasatospora sp. NPDC057198
GAGCAGGACGGTGCGCAGCGCCTCGCCGGCCCGCATCTGGGCGATCGCCTCGTTGACGCGGGCCAGCGGCAGCCGGTGGGTGATCATGCCGGCCAGGTCGAGGCGTCCGGCGCGCCACAGGTCGATCGCCAGGCCGACGGTGCGGCGGACGTCGCCGCCGCCGTACAGCGAGGGCAGCAGGCGCTTCTCGTTGAAGAAGAGTTCGCCCATGCTGAAGGAGACCTTGTCGTCCTGGGCGCCGGCGCCGATCACCACGACGGCGCCGCCGCGCCGGGCCGCGTCGTAGCCGGCCCGGACGGTGCCGGCATGGCCGACCGCCTCGAACACGTGGTCGTAGCCGCCGGCGGGCAACTCGCGTGCGGCGTGCTTGAGTTGTTCGGGGGCGATGGCGTCGGTGGCGCCGAAGCCGAGGGCGCGTTCGCGCCGGGAGGCGACGGGGTCGACGACGGTGATCCGGGCGGCGCCGCTGATCCGGGCGCCCTGGACGGCGGCGATGCCGACGCCGCCCGCGCCGATCACGGCGACGTTCTCGCCGGGCCGGACCTTCGCGGTGTGGACGACGGCGCCGAGCCCGGTGGTGACGCCGCAGCCGATCAGGGCGGCGAGTTCGTACGGCAGGTCGTCGGGGACGGGGATGACGGTGTCGGCGGCGACGACGAGTTCCTCGGCGAACGCGCCGGTGCTGTAGAAGCCGTACGCGTCGGTGTCGCCGCCGATCCGGAAGCCGGGGGTGCCGAGGCGGCGGATCGAGGCGGTGCACAGGTGGGTGCGGTCGGCCCGGCAGGCGGGGCAGCGGCCGCACGGCGGCATCCAGCAGAGCACCACCCGGTCGCCGGGGGCGGTCCCGGTGACGCCCGCGCCGACCTCGACCACCTCGCCGGCGCCCTCGTGGCCGGGCACGAAGGGGGCGGGCTGCGGCAGGACGCCGGCCATCGCGGACAGGTCGGAGTGGCACAGGCTGGCGGCCCGCACCCGGACCCGGACCTTCCCCGGCCCGAAGCCGACCGCCTCGACGTCGTCGCGGACGTCCAAGGCGTCCTGTCCGGTCTGCTGCAGGATCGCTGCGCGCACGGGGCTGCTCCCAGGATGGTCGGCCGGTGTCGGCGCCCGGCGGAACGCGTTCCTCCCGGGTGCCGACCCTGTATAGCGCATCCGCCGCACCCGGCGGGCGGTCCGGGCCGCCGGGCTGCTGCGACCGGGGCCCGCCGCGGCGGGCCGCGTTCCTACCATCCAGTAGGGTCCTGGGCAGTCACCCCCGGCCCGGCAGGAGCGCCCGATGTCCGACCCCACCCCCTCCGCCCAGGTCCTGGAGTCGTTCCGGGCCGCCACCGGTTTCATGCCGGAGGACGAGGGCCTGGCGCTGTACGCGGCGGCGCTCGACGCGGCCGGGCGCACCGGGCTGCCGCTGCTGGAGATCGGCACGTACTGCGGACGTTCGGCGGTCCTGCTGGCGGACGCGGCCCGCCGGGCCGGGACGGTCGCGCTGACCGTCGACCACCACCGCGGCTCGGAGGAGCAGCAGCCCGGCTGGGAGTACCACGACCCGTCGCTGGTCGACCCGGAGGTCGGCCTGATGGACACCCTGCCGCGCTTCCGCCGCACCCTGCACGCGGCCGGCCTGGAGCAGCACGTGATCGCGCTGGTCGGCCGGTCGCCGCAGGTCGCGGCGGTGTGGCGGGGCCCGCTGGCGCTGGTCTTCGTGGACGGCGGGCACACCGACGAGCACGCCACCGGCGACTACGAGGGCTGGGTGCCGCACCTGGCCGCGGACGGCCTGCTGGTGGTGCACGACGTCTTCCCCGACCCGGCGGACGGCGGCCAGGCCCCGTACCGGGTGTACCTGCGGGCGCTCGCCGAGGGCTTCGAGGAGGTGTCGGTGACGGGCTCGCTGCGGGTGCTGCGCCGCCCGTCCGCGGTGTCGGGCTGACCTGCGGACGGACCGGCGCGCTCCCGTCCCGGCCGCAGATTTCCGGGCCCGATCGGGAACGATCGACGCCGCTGCCGCGTCGTCCCCACCGCGACCCGTTGCCGATCCGCCGTGACCGCTCCCACCGTCGGCCGGTACGGTGTCGGCGGCAGACGACGAACGGCCCGGACGGGGAGCGGCCCGTTCGGGGCAGGGGCACCGGGCACCCGGTGCGGTACCGGTTCAGTTGGGGGCGAGGGCAGGGCATGACGGAACAGGGCAGTGCCGCGAGGGCGGTCTGGGACCCGACCGCGAACAACGGCGCGGGCGGCTGGGTCCGCCGCGCGGTGGCGGCCGACCCGGCCGCGGCGGGGCCGCCCACCACGGCGATCCCGCTGCCGCCGATCCCGTCCGGCCCGGTGGCCCCGGCCGCCCCGGTGCCTCCGCCGGCCGGCGGGCAGCAGCCCTTCCCGCCCGGCCCGCCGCAGCAGCAGTCGGCCCCGGCACCGCAGGCACCGCAGCCGCAGGCCCCCCAGCCGCAGGCGCAGGGGTACGGCTACCCGCAGCCGCAGTCGCAGCAGCCCCCGCAGCCGCATCCCCCTCAGCAACAGCCCCCGCAGCAGACCTTCGGCGGGAACCAGACCTTCGGCGGCCAGCAGCCGCCCGGCCCCGGCCCGCAGCAGGCACCGCAGCCGCCGGCCCCCCAGCCGCAGGCGCAGGGGTACGGCTACCCGCAGCCGCAGCCCCCGCAGCAGACCTTCGGCGGTCCGCCGCCGGGCTTCGGCGGCCAGCCGCAGCCGGGCTTCACCCCGCCGCCCGGCCCCGGCGGCCCGTCGTTCGGCGGGAACCAGACCTTCGGGGGCAACCAGACCTTCGGCGGCCAGCCGCAGCAGTTCGGCAGCGGTCCGGGCGGCTACGGCGGCTACCAGGAGCCGGAGTTCGACTACGAGGACGAACCGCGCAGCCGCCGCACCCCGCTGCTGATCGGCGCGGCCGTGGTGCTGGTGCTGCTGATCGGCGGGGCCGTGGTGCTGGTGCTGCAGAACGGCGGCTCGAAGGACACCCCGGCCGCCAAGGGCACCGCCAACGCGACGGCGGCGCAGCCCAGTTCGAGCACCGGCGGGGCGGGCGGCGGCAGCCAGGACGGTTCGCCCGCGGCGTCGGACCCGACGTCCCCGTCGGCGTCCGACTCCGCTTCGGCGTCCCCGTCGGCCGGCCCGGAGGCGGCGGCCCAGGCGAAGGCGCTGGACGCGCTGCTGTCCGAGGGGGAGAGCGCGAAGGCCCCGATCGGCAACGCGGTGGCGAAGGTGCGCAGCTGCCCGGCCAAGGCCGAGGTGGACAGCGCGGCGCAGGTGTTCGACACCGGCGCCCAGCAGCGCGACTCGCTGCTGTCGCAGCTGGCCACGCTGAAGACCGACAGCCTGCCGGGCGGCGACGAGGCGGTGGCCGCGCTGAAGACGGCCTGGCAGACCTCGGCGGACATCGACCGGGCGTACGCGGCCTGGGCCCGCACCGTCTCGGAGAAGGGCTGCACCAACAACGTGGCGCCCGGCGGCGCCGACCTGGGCCGGGCCAACGACCTGAACCCGAAGGCCACCTCGGCGAAGCAGGACTTCGCCGCGAAGTGGAAGCCGATCGCCCAGGCGTACGGGCTGGCGGCCCGTACCGGGGACAGGATCTGAGGAACACGTGACAGGCCGTACCACCCCGTACCACGTCCACCCCGACGACCCCGGCGACCGGGACCCGTACGACCCGTACGCCGACCCGGCGCGGCGGAGCGCCCGCTGGCGGCCCGCCGCGAAGGCGGCGGCCGTGGTGCTGCCGGTGTGCCTGATCGGCTGGCTGGGCTGGCAGGCCGTCGCCAACAGCAACCGGGACGTCTCCTCGCACGCCTCCGCCCCGCGCACGCCGAGCTTCGCCGAGGGCGACCGGGTCGACGGCGCGGACGGGGACGGCGGCTCCCCCGCCGCGTCCGCCCAGGACCCGGCGGGCGCGGCGTCCGCCCCGGCGTCCCCGTCGCCGCCGGCGCCGGCCTCGCCGAGCGGGGGGCCGAAGCCGCTGGCCGGGCGGACCGTGCTGCTCGACCCGGGCCACAACGGCGGCAACGCCGGGCACGCCACCGAGATCAACCGCAAGGTGGACATCGGCAACAGCCGCAAGGAGTGCGACACCACCGGCACCGAGACCAACGCGGGCTACCCGGAGGCCGAATTCACCCTCGACGTGGTGCACCGGGCCCGGCAGATCCTCCAGGACCGGGGCGCGGCGGTGGTGCTCACCCAGGACGGCGACCGCCCCTGGGGCCCGTGCATCGACGAGCGCGCCCGGATCGGCAACGAGGCGAAGGCGGACGCCGCGGTCTCGGTGCACGCGGACGGCGCACCCTCCTCCGGCAACGGCTTCCACGTGATCATGCCCGCCCGGGTGGTCGCCGGGCCGGCCGACACCTCGGCGATCGTCGACCCCTCGCACCGGCTGGGGGTGCTGCTGCGGGACGCCTTCAAGTCGGGCACCGGCGAGCCGTACTCCAGCTACATCGGGCAGCAGGGCCTCGACACCCGCAGTGACCTCGGCGGGCTCAACCTGTCGAAGGTACCGAAGGTGTTCATCGAATGCGGGAACATGCGCAACTCCGGGGACGCCCAGCGGATGTCCGATCCACAGTGGCGCCAGCGGGCCGCCCAGGCCCTCGCCGACGCCCTGACCAGCTATCTCACCGGGTGAGCCACCGCGTCCACCCCCCGCAGCACCCCGTCCCGACCCCGTACCACCCCGATTCCCGGCACTCCCCTTCCGTACCGATTCGGTGCGGATCCGGAGGGTGCCGTGCACGCGGCGCCGCCTTGGCTCTAGGCTTTTGCCCCGTCGTACCGACCCGGTACCACGGGGGCCCGGTCAACCGCCGCCGACCACGACTACACCAATGAGGGGAACGCCAGTGAACTCGCGCGCTCTCACCAGGGGAGACGCCGCCGTCGCCGGTGCGGCCGTACTGCTCCTGATTTCGTCCTTCCTGTCCTACCGCAGCGCGGACTGCGGTTCGTACTGCCCGAAGGACAGTTCGTTCAACGTCTGGAAGGCGGACTTCTTCCCGATCCTCCAGTCGGTCTACCTGCTCGGCGTCATCGGCGCCGCGCTGATCGTGGTCGGCTCGCTCCAGAAGGCCACCCTCGGCACCAAGGAGTTCGTCGGACTGCGCCTCGACCAGTGGGGCACCGCCGCGATCGTGATCGCCCTGTGGGGCATGCTGTGGTCCTTCGGCGGCTACAGCGACACCGGCGTCAACTACGGGGCCGGCGCCTGGCTCGGCGTGCTCTCGCTGCTGGTGATGACCGGCGTCGTGGTCGCGGGCAACGCGCTGCCCGCGCTCAAGGCCCCGCTCACCGCGGGCACCCCGGCCGTCGGCCAGCAGTACCCGGCCTACGGCACCCAGCAGCAGGGCGCCCCCGGCGCCTACGGCTACCCGGGCGCCCCGCAGCAGCAGCAGCAGCAGTTCCCCGGCCAGCAGGGCGGCCAGCCGGCCGGCCAGCCGCAGGCCCCGCAGCCGACCCCGGGCGGCTACGGCTTCCCGCAGGCCGCCCAGGCCGCTCCGGCGCCGTCGGCGGCCGCCGCGGCCGCGGCCCCGCTGCCCACCGCGGTGCAGCCGGCCGTCCAGGACCAGGGCCCGGCGCAGTCCGGTGCCCCGTTCTCCCCGTTCTGGTTCGCCGTCCCGGCGGTCCGCCAGCTCGCCAACAAGGACAACCCGGCCGCCCCGGCGGTCGGCGAGCTCGTCCCCGGCACCTGGTACCTGGCCGTCGACCAGCGCGGCGCGGCCCTGGTCGCCCAGCTCCCGGACGGCACCCACGGCCTGCTGAACGACACCAACGGCATCCAGCGCGGCTGACCCACCGCCTCCCGCGCCCTGACCGGGGGCGCGCGGGGAACCGCGCGAAGCGGGAGGCACCCACGCGAAAGGTCCGCCCGGAGAGGGAACCCCCTCTC
>NZ_JBHUWH010000475.1:0-5881 GCF_042670125.1 Kitasatospora sp. NPDC057198
GTTGACTTTTGGCACGCTGTTGAGTTCTCAAGGAACGGACGCTTCCTTCGAGCCGCATTCCTGCGGACCCTCCGGGCGCTGCGTTCTTTCGTGTTCCCAGCTTATCAGACGTTTTCCGCTCCGTTTTCCGGAGTTTCATTCGATCCGATTCGCTTTCGCCTTTCGGCGCTCCCGAACTCTACCAGAGTTATTCGGTCCGCTTTTCCATCCGGAATCCGAATGGACGCGCGACGAATCGCTCATCAGGGTTTGGGGGGTTTCGCCTCCCGGTCCCAGCCGGTTCAGGCGACTCCACCTACGTTAGGACACCGGGACGGGCGAGTCAAACATGGCGGGGCCGGATCTGGCTGGATCCGGCCCCTGTTCGCGGTCTTCGCAGGTCAACCGCGGTCTGTTTCAGGACACTTGATGTCAGGTTGCGCGTCCTACGCGTCGGCGAGTTCGACGGCGGCGAGGTTGCGCTTGCCGCGGCGGAGAACGAGCCAGCGGCCGTGCAGCAGGTCGTCGGCGCCGGCGAGGGCCTCCTCGTCGGTGACCTTGGCGTTGTTGAGGTAGGCGCCGCCCTCCTTGACGGTGCGGCGGGCGGCGGAGCGGCTGGGGGCCAGGCCGGATTCGACCAACAGGTCGACGATCTGGCCGAGTTCAGCGACCGTCGCCTTCGGGACCTCGGCGAGGGCCGCGGCCAGGGTGGCGGGTTCGAGGTCGGCGAGGTCGCCCTGGCCGAAGAGGGCCTTGGAGGCGGCGACGGCGCGCTCGTACTGGTCCGCGCCGTGGACGAGGGTGGTGAGTTCCTCGGCGAGGGCGCGCTGGGCGAGGCGGGCGGCCGGGCGTTCGGCGGTGTCGCGTTCGAGCTGCTCGATCTCCTCGCGGCTGCGGAAGGAGAAGATCCGCAGGAACTTGGCGACGTCGCGGTCGTCGGCGTTCAGCCAGAACTGGTAAAAGGCGTAGGGGGTGGTGAGCTCGGGGTCGAGCCAGACGGTGCCGGACTCGGTCTTGCCGAACTTGGTGCCGTCGGCCTTGGTGATCAGCGGGGTGGCGAGGGCGTGCACGGACTTGCCCTCGGCCTTGCGGATCAGGTCGGTGCCGGCGGTGAGGTTGCCCCACTGGTCGCTGCCGCCGGTCTGCAGGGTGCAGCCGTAGCGGCGGTTCAGCTCCAGGAAGTCCATGCCCTGGAGGATCTGGTAGCTGAACTCGGTGTAGCTGATGCCCGCGTCGGAGTTGAGGCGGCGGGCGACCGCCTCCTTGGCGATCATGTTGTTGACGCGGAAGTACTTGCCGACGTCGCGGAGCAGCGAGATCGCCGACATGCCGGACGTCCAGTCCAGGTTGTTGACCATGCGGGCGGCGTACTCGCCCTCGAAGTCGAGGAAGCGCGCGACCTGGCCGCGCAGGCGCTCGACCCAGCCGGCCACCGTCTCGGGGTCGTTGAGGACGCGCTCGGCGGTGGGCTTGGGGTCGCCGATCAGGCCGGTGGCGCCGCCGACCAGGCCGAGCGGGAGGTTCCCGGCCTGCTGGATGCGGCGCATGGTGAGGATCTGGACCAGGTTGCCGAGGTGCAGGCTGGGGGCGGTGGGGTCGAAGCCGCAATAGAACGTGACCGGGCCGTCCGCGAACGCCTTGCGCAGTGCGTCCTCGTCAGTGGACAGGGCGATCAGCCCGCGCCACTGCAGCTCGTCGACGATGTCGGTCACGGTCCCGCGTCTCCTTCGGTCGGGGGTCCGGCGCGGTTGCCCGGGGGCGGGCGGTGCGCCTGGACGGTTCCAGCGGGGTAGAGCCTACGCGCTCGGGGTGCCGGGGTTCCGGCGCAGGTCGGTGGGCGGCAGTGGAAATTCCGTTGTTCGGCGGGGTGCGGGCGTTCACAGTGGTGCCACCGCCGTGCGGCGGGGGCGAGCACTGGAGGTGGCCCGTTATGCGCAACACCCTTGTCCTGAACGCGAGCTACGAACCGCTGAGCACGGTGCCGCTGCGCCGTGCCGTGGTGCTGGTCCTGCAGGACAAGGCGGTGGTCGAGCAGGCGCATCCGCTGCGGGTGGTGCGCGGTGCGGGGGTGCGGCTGCCGGTGCCGCGGGTGATCAGGCTGACCAGGTACGTGCGGGTGCCGTTCCGACAACGGGCTCCGTGGTCGCGGCGGGGGGTGCTGGCGCGGGACCAGTTCCGGTGCGCGTACTGCGGGCGGCGGGGCACCACGGTGGACCACCTGTTCCCCAGGTCTCGTGGCGGGGCGGACAGTTGGCTGAACACCGTGGCGGCCTGCGCGGAGTGCAACCAGCACAAGGCGGACCGGACGCCGGAGCAGGCCGGGATGCGGTTGCTGCGGCGTCCGTTCGAGCCGACGCCGGAGGCGACGCTGATGCTCGCGCTCGGGCTGCGGGCCGGTGAACTGGGTGAGCTGGCGGCTTGGCTGCCGGAGCGGCCGGAGGACCGGCAGGCGGTCGCGGGCGTGTGAATGGCCGACGGGCCCGACCTGATCAGGGGACAGGTCGGGCCCGTCGTCGTACGCGCGGGGCCGGGCGAGGCCGCGGGGGGGGCGGACTCAGCCCTTGCTGCTGAAGGCGGTGGCGGCGCTGTAGTGGGAGGCGTGCTCGGGGACGGCCAGCAGCCTCCCGGCGGCGGTGTGCACCCGGCCGGCCGAGAGCAGCGAGCCGGTGCCCTGCGGGAAGGCCCCGCCCTGGGTCTCCTTGCCGCCGGAGAGCGCGAAGCGGCTGAGGTGGGCGGGCTGGTCGGCGCGTTCGTCGACGGAGACCACCAGGCCGTCGGCGTCCACGCCCGCCGGGTGGGCCTTGCCCTTCTCGGCGATGGGGGTGCGCCACTGCTGCTTGCCGGTGGTGAGGTCGTACGCGGCGATCGCGGTGGGGCTGCCGCCCGCGCTAGGGACGACGGCGGCGAACATGCTGCTGCCTTGGAAGTAGACGCCGGGGACGGCGGCGAAGCTGCCGTTGTCGGCGTCCAGTCGGCCGCCGCCCTCGACCGCGGTCGGGATCTCCACCCCCGGGTCGCCCTCCGCGCCCCAGGCGAAGATCCGCTCGTCCTCGGGCTTCGCGCCGGTGGTGAGCAGCACGGCGGGTTCGGCGGACAGCACCGTGACGGTGGCGGGCTGGTTGTTCAGGCCGCGCCAGTACTTGACCTTGCCGTCGGCGACGTTGAGCGCGACGGCCTGGTCGCCGGGGGAGGAGTCGGCGCAGTGGCTGTGCAGCAGCACCACGGAGGCCCCGGCGCTGCCGGACAGCCGGCAGAACTTGCCCTGGCCGGCGTACTGCCACGCTTCGGCGCCGTCGGCGGTGCCCCAGGCGTACGCCTTGTCCTCGCCCACCGCGACCACCTTGTCGTCGGTGACGGAGACGTGGGTGGCGTAGCTGTCCTTGGTGTCGGAGAGCGTCTTCGTCCAGACCGCCTGGCCGGACTTGGTGTCGACGGCGGCGACGGTGCTGCACGGGCTCTTCGGGTCGGCGGCGGGGCGGTAGACGACCGCGCCGAGGCCGGCGCCGTTGACGGCCGGGGAGAGGCCGCAGGGGACGGCGCCGTCGGCGGGGGCCTGGAGCGTCCAGGCGGGCTTGCCGTCGGCGAGGGCGTAGGCGTGCACGCCGGTGCCGTCGGCGCGGACCACCGTGTCGGCCAGCAGCCAGCTGCCGACCAGGGTGTCGTCGGTGCCCTGGGCCCCGCTGGTGCCGGGGTCGGCGGCGACGGCCCAGGACTTGGCGTGGGCGACGGAGATGTTCTGCGCGCCGCCGCCCGGGGCGGCCTTGTCGGCGGGCTTGTCGTC
Source organism: Kitasatospora sp. NPDC057198 (assembly GCF_042670125.1). NCBI lineage: Bacteria > Bacillati > Actinomycetota > Actinomycetes > Kitasatosporales > Streptomycetaceae > Kitasatospora > Kitasatospora sp. NPDC057198. The sequence goes on from NZ_JBHUWH010000475.1 coordinate 3,761, forward strand.
GTCCCCGTCGGAGACCGCGAGCACGCCCGCGGTGATCAGCACGGCGAGTGCGGCGACGCCCGCGCCGGCCCGGACCGCCAGGCCGCGGCGGCTGGGGGCGCCCTCGCCGGAGAGCACGGCGGCGCGGGCCCGGGCGGCGAACCCGCGCGGGGCGGTCTCCGTCCGGTCCGGCCCGGTGTCAACGGCGCTGCCGGCGGCGGCCGCTGAGACGCCGTCGCCTCCGGGGGCGAACGGGTCATCGGGGGTGGTGTGCGGGTAGTCGGTGGCGGTGACGGGCCCGGCCGCGGCGCCGGCCTCGAACGGCGCGGGCGGCGCGGACGGCGGCTGCGGCGCGTCGAAGGGGCCGGGGGCGTCGAAGGGGCCCGGGGCGTCGAACGGGTTCGGGCCCGGTTCGGCGGGGGCGTAGAGCTGCTGGGCGGGCTGGTCCTGGTAGCCGGTCTGCTGCTGGGGGAAGCCGTAGCCCTGCTGCGGGTCGGCGTACGCCTGCTGCGGGTCGCCGTAGCCCGGCTGCTGCTGCTGCGGGAAGGGCTGCTGGCCGTACGCCTGCTGCTGCTCCGGGTAGCCGTAGCCCTGCTGCGGGTCGGCGTAGCCCGGCTGCCCCGGGTAGCCGTACGCCTGCTGTGGGTCGCCGTAGCCCGGCTGCTGCTGCTGCTGCGGGAGGGGCTGCTGGCCGTACGCCTGCTGCTGCTCCGGGTAGCCCTGCGGCTGGGGGTACCAGGGCTGCTGGTCGTACCCGGGGGTCGTGGGAGGTTCCTGAGCCATGCGTTCCGTCCGTCCCGACTGCGGTCTGGCAAGCAGCCAGCATCTCATGGCACGGGGACGGGTTCGGCCGGGGCTTTGCGGGGGGTTCGGGGCGGTTCGGGGGCCGCGGGTCAGGCGGCGTCGTCGAGGGCGCGGTCGATGAGGTGGGCGAGCGTGATGTCGAGGCTGGTCAGGCCGTGCTCGCTGTGGGTGGTGAGGAGGAAGTTCAGGGTGCGCCAGCGGATGTCGATGTCGGGGTGGTGGTCGAGCGCCTCGGCCTGTTCGGCGACGGCGTCGACCACCTTGATCGCGGTGGGGAAGCTCGCGGTCTCGGCGGTGCGGGTGATCGCCTCGCCGGTGCGGGTCCACTGCGGGAGGTCGGCGAGGGCGTTGGCGATCTGTTCCTCGTTGAGGCGGGTGCGGCTCATGGCGGGCTCCGTCCGGGTTCCGGGTCTCACGGCCGAGCCTACGTCGCCGGGGTGCCCGGGGTCAGGAGAGCAGCAGCTTGGTGACGGCGACGAGGCCGACCACCACGATCAGGGCGCGCAGGGCGAGGGGCGGCAGGCGGCGGCCGACCTTGGCGCCGAGCACGCCGCCGAGGGTGGCGCCGACGGCGATCAGCAGGGCGGCGGTCCAGTCGATGGTGGAGGTGAAGAGGAAGAAGACCGCGGCGACGCCGTTGACGATCAGGGCGAGGACGTTCTTGATGCCGTTGATCGTCTGGAGGCCGTCGGGGAGCAGCATGCCCATCAGGGCGAGCAGCAGGACGCCCTGGGCGGCGCCGAAGTAGCCGCCGTAGACGCCGGTGAGCGCGATGCAGAGCAGCAGCGGCCAGCCGCCGTCGGTGGCGGGGGGCAGGGTGCCGGCGGCGCGGCGGGCGGCCATCGCGCGGGCGACCCGGGGTTGCAGGACGACCAGGACGAGGGCGGTGAGGATGAGGACGGGGACGACGGCGTCGAAGGCGCTGTTGGGGAGGGTGATCAGCAGGGCGGCGCCGGTGAGTCCGCCGATCAGCGAGGCGGTGCCGTAGCGGATCAGGCGGTGGCGCTGTCCGGCGAGTTCGGCACGGTAGCCGATGGCTCCGGCCAGCGAGCCGGGGGCCAGGCCGAGCGAGTTGGAGACGTTGGCGGTGACGGGGGGCAGGCCGACGGCGAGCAGGACGGGGAAGGTGATCAGGGTGCCGGAGCCGACGATGGTGTTGATGGTGCCGGCGGCCACGCCGGCCAGCAGGACGGCGGTCATCTCCCACAGCGACATTCGCTTCCCCCTCGTTGGCTGCTGTCGTGCGCCGGTCGATCATGCCGGAACGGCGTGCGGCTTGGCGAGGGGCGGTCCGCCATCCGGAACGGGTGCGAACGGACCCGGGTGGCCGCCGGAACG